>JAJYIO010000258.1 GCA_021790035.1 bacterium
TTTTAGGGTGTATGGTTGCGCGAGCGGGCCGACCGCGCGCGGAAGGCTTCCGGGGGAGACGATGGGCGGCAACGCAAACGCAAGCCCGTTCGGGCGCCTGGCCGAGGCCACGGTCCACGACGTGCGCAACGCGCTCAACGCCATGGCCGTGCACCTGGCCGAGCCTCATGCCGCCCACGGAGAGGTTCATCTGGGTGAACGTGGGATCGGCCTCGGTGTAGCCGGATATCGGCGCCAGACCGACCTTGGCCGCGATCCCGGCGCCCAGGCCGAGACCGAGGAAGCTGGTCGTCGAGAGGACCGCGCTGGCCTCGTGGTAGTAATTGGCGTCGGTCGCCGCCGCCAGGGCGGTCCGGTTGATCTCGGCGAAGCTGAGCGACAGGCCTCCCAGGTCGTTGCCGATGTCGATGGTACCGCCGAGGCCCTTGCCTGCGGGTTGATTGACATCCGAGAGCTGGCCCAGTGCCGAGTTGTCGGCGTGGGCAATGACCGACGCCCGCAAGAGCCCGAGGTCGAGACCGACCTTGGCCAGGCCATAGCCGTCGTTGAGCTGGGCGATCCGGGGGAAGGTGTCGGGAAGGTTGAGAAGCTCCTCGCCGGTTTCGGCGCCAGGAGTGCCGTCGTTGATGCCGGCTCCGAGTTCGACCGGACCGAGAGTGGCGTCTACGGCCACCGTGCCGGCAGAGCCGTCGTTCAGGTCGGCGGCGCTGTCGGGATCGAGCAGATCCTGCACGACATTGACACCCGGGTGATAAGGAGCGCGATCGGGCTGGGCGTCGGCGACGGTCGGATTGTAGAGGTCGATTCGCCCGTTCTGCACCGGTGGCGTCCCGACGAATCCGTAGCCGCTTTCTCCCTGCGGCCAGACCGGACCCGTGGCAAAGTCGTTGGAGATGGCGCTGCCGACCGGCAAGATGTCCGAGAACCGCAACATGCCGGCATCGACCGTGACCGATGGCGGAGTCCACGAGAGAAAGGACTTGCGGATGTACAGAGGAGTGGCGTCGTCACCCGGAATGGTGTTGGCGCCACCATCTGCGGCTTGATGCCCGTTGAAGAAGTGCTGGACTCCGTCGTCGAGCATCATCAACTGGCCCGAGTAGGTGAGATCCGACGACAGATCCGCGTCGAGCTTGAGGTGGGTCGCGGTGCGCAGGTTGTTCTGGCCGTAGCGCGAGGCCGTGTAGGTCCGGAAGAACATGGCCAGCCCCCCGCCGAGACGCACGCGCTTCTCGAGGCTGATGAGACGCTGGTCGAAGGTATCCTGCCGGGCCTCGACGGCCTGGAGCTCGTCCTTGAAATCCTGCTGCAGGCGGGCGATCGTGTGCAGATCCTCCGGGCTCACGACGGGCTGCGCGGTGTTGGCGCCGGGGGCCGGCGGCGGCAGGGTCTCGGTGGAGGACGAAGACGCCGCGGTCAGCTGTTCGACCCGGTGCATCACCTTGTCCAGGATGACCGCGAGCTGGAAGCGCGTCACGTCCTGGTTGCCCTGGAACGTACCGTTCGGGAAGCCCCCCATGACGTGGTACTTCTCGACGAGTTCCTTGACGGCCTGGTAAGCCCAGCTGCCGGGCGACACGTCCGAAAACTCGCTCACCGGGGTGAAGGCCTGGCTCGGCGGTTTGGGGCTGGCCTGGGCACCGGATGCTCCGCTCGGGGTCGATCCGGGCGCAGGGCTGGAGGGCGCGCTGGCATCCGTGGCCGCCCAGGCGGGCCCGGCCATCGTCACGCCGAGGCCGAATGCTCCAAGAGCCAGACGAGCTGCGATCCGTTTCAACGTCACCCCTCGGATTCTCGTGGCGGAGCGCTCTCGCCCCGTAAGCACTCCTGGACAGTTACAGCGTGCCCACGGTAGCACGGTCGACTTTGGAGCGGAAGACCTCGGCACCTGCTAAGATGCTCCGCTATGCAAGCCACAACGTCTCCTGTCACCCAGTTCGCGGCGAGCTGGCTTCCCGAGATCGACCGCACCCTCGCGGAGGCCATCGGCAACGGCGAGCCCAAGGAACTCTACGAGGCCATGCACTATGCTGCCCTGGGTCCTGGCAAGCGGATGCGGCCGCTACTGGCCATCGCCTCGTGCCAGGCGGCCGGGGGCGCCCCCGATGCGGCGCTTCCGGTGGCCGCGGCGCTCGAGATGGCGCATGCCTTCAGCCTGGTTCACGACGATCTGCCATGCATGGACGACGACGACATGCGCCGGGGACGTCCGACGGTCCACAAGGCCTTCGGCGAGGCCGTCGCCTTGCTGGCGGGTGACGCGCTGATGGCCGGGGCTTGCGCCTATCTGGCCCGGTTCGACCAGCCGTGGGCGGCCCCGGCCGTGGCCGAACTGGCGGGGTCCGTTGCGGATGGCATGATTCCCGGGCAGGTCCTCGACATGATCTGGGAGGGGCATCCCGACGAGGCCGACCTCGATCGCCTCCACTCCCTCAAGACCGGGCGCCTCATCGTCGCGGCTTGCCGGATGGGGGGCCTGGCCGCCGGGGCGTCGCGCCCGGTGCTCGAGGCTCTGGCCCATTACGGGGCCCACGTCGGACTGGCGTTCCAGATCGCCGACGACATCCTGGATGCCCAGGAGCCCGGCGGGTCGGACGAGATCAAGAACAAGGCCACCTATCCGGGGCGGTTCGGACTGGACGGCGCCAGGGACCTCGCCGCCAAGCAGATCCACCTGGCGACCGCCGCGCTCTCGCGGATTCCGGCTCCCCTCAAGGCAGCCGAAGGCGGCACGCTGGACGTCCTCGAAGCGATCGCGCGCTACGCGATCGAGCGGGACCACTAAGGGTTCGAGGAATCCGGTATACGAGGTAGCCAACCAGTCCATGTCGGCCTCCTTCCCTCACTTTCCCCTGGTCGCCGGGGTCCTGGCGGGATTCCTGGCTCAGGCGTTCAAGTTCCTGTGGAAGTTGACCGTCCATCGCGAGCTGGACTTCCAGACCCTCGTCACGACCGGCGGATTCCCCTCGTCGCATACTGCCCTGGTCGTGGGCCTCACGACCGCGGTCGGCATGACCGAAGGTTGGGGATCTCGTCTTTTCGACGTCTCGCTGGTCTTCAGCTTCATCGTGATGTACGACGCCGCGGGCGTGCGCCGGGCAGCCGGAAGGCAAGCCAAGGTGCTCAATCAGATGTTTTCGGATCTCCAGCACAACTTGACGTTCTCGCTCCCCAAGCTGCAGGAGCTGCTGGGCCACACGCCCCGCGAGGTCGTCGGCGGAGCGATCCTCGGGATCCTCGTGGCCTTCGGCTGCCACCACGTCCTGTTGCCCTGAGCGCAGAGCCACTCATCACGGGAGCCTGCGCTCGTGGCCAGAGAGAGGATCGATCAGCGGCTGGTCCGCGAGGGACTCTTCGAGTCCAGAGAGGCCGCCCAGCGAGCCGTCATGGCCGGTCTCGTGCGGGCTGCGGGACAGGTGGTGACCAAGCCCGGCACCTTGATCGCCCCCGACGTCGACCTGGCGGTCGCAGGGCCCGCGCATCCCTACGTGTCGCGCGGTGGGCTCAAGCTCGCACACGCTCTCGAGTCCTGGCCGATCGAGGTTTCCGGCCGGATCTGCCTCGACGTGGGAGCCTCGACCGGCGGCTTCACGGATGTCCTGCTCCGTCACGGAGCCGCCAGGGTCTATGCGATCGATGTGGGCTACGGGCAGCTGGCCTGGAAGCTGCGCCAGGATCCCCGCGTCGTGGTGCTGGAAAAGACCAACATTCGCCATCTTGCGCCTGAAAGGCTTTATGATGGTTCCCGGCCGGCGACGCTGGCCACGATAGATGTCTCCTTCATCGGCCTGGCCAAGGTCCTCCCGGCCGTCAAGGAGCTGCTGACCTGGCAGGCGGCACCAGGGGCAGCGGAACGGAGGCCGGCCGAAATCATCGCCCTGGTCAAACCGCAATTCGAAGCCGGCCGCGACAAGGTCGGGAAGAAGGGAGTCGTGCGCGACCCAGCCGTTCGAGAGGAGGCGGTTCGCGACGTGCGTGAGGCGGCCGAAGCCCTGGGAATGACCGTCAAGGGCGTCGAACGTTCCCCGATCGAGGGACCAGAAGGCAACGTGGAGTTCTTGCTGTGGCTAGCGGCCTGATCGGAGTCGTCTTCAACGAGCAGGATCCCGCGGCGATCTCGCGGGCCGACGAGCTGGTCATCCGGGACAAGCACATGGTCGTCGTCCCGTCGACACAGACGTCCCTGCCGCCCGTGGATCTGCTGATCGTTCTGGGCGGGGACGGGACTTTCCTGCGGGGAGCGCGCCTCGTCGCTCCGCATGGAACGCCGATCCTCGGCGTCGACATGGGTACTCTCGGTTTTCTGGCCGAGATCCCGCCCCGTGACCTGGAAGGGGCGCTCGACCAGTTCGAGCGGGGAGATTACCGCATCGAGGAGCGCACGATGGTGGCGATCGAAGCCCGGCGCGAGGGCCGGACCTTCATCGAGGCCTATGGCCTGAACGAGGCGGTCGTGGGGAAGGGCCATTCGGGCCGGATGGTCGAGATCGCCGCGGAAGCCGACGGACAGGCGATCGCCACGTATGCGGCCGACGGATTCATCGTCTCGACTCCCACCGGCAGCACGGCCTACGCCCTGGCGGCTGGCGGCCCCGTCCTGGCTCCGGACCTACCCGCGCTGGTGCTGGTCCCCATCTGCCCGCACTCCCTCACCGCCCGACCCCTCATCGTTTCGGACCGGTCGATGGTGCGAATCCGGGTCAGGCCCCGCAGCGCCGAGGCGATCCTGGCCGTCGACGGGGTCACGGCAGCGGCCCTGGAAGCCGGCGACGAGGTCGTGGTGACGCGAGCCCCGTATCCGGCGCGCCTCGTGCGGCTC
>JAJYIO010000259.1 GCA_021790035.1 bacterium
GAGCGACGGCTGGAAGGCGGAATCCAGACTGGTCGGGTCGAAGGAGCCGACACTGCCCTGGGTGCTCCCGGTGCCGGTCGAGTTCGGCGTCGTGCCACTGGTGGAGGAGGTTTGCGGCAGGCTGCACCCGTAGAGCGAGAGCGCAGTCACGGGAACGATCCAGGACCTGGCATTACGCATTGCAGCTTGTCCTCCCTGATCCGACCGGACGATGTCGACGCCCGAAATGTTGCACGATGGGCAGGTCGAGGCCGGGTTCCCCGATGGATCCTCTATACCCCGATCGCCGGCTCTCCAGCGTTATCGGGCAAGACTGGCTGCCTGGCGTATTCCCTCGATCGCAAATCCGAGACCGCCGCAGATCGGCCTGCCGGACCGGAGCTCAAACGCGATCGAGGTAATCCGCGACCACCCGGCCGACCTCGCCCAGCGAGGCCGCGCTGCACTGAGCCGGCGTATCGGAGGTCGTGTGCCAGGCCGGGTAATCAAAATCGATGAGGTCGATCGCGGGGATCCCCGCCTGGATGAGGGGATACTGGTCGTCGTAGATGGTCTGACCCGGCTGGTCGACGAACGCGGGGCTCCGCTGCTGGCGAGCGACGGCGAAGATGCCGGCAAGCAGGTCTGGGGCCGACTGCTCGGAGAGCTGCTCGCGCGGGATCACGAGATTTCTCTGGCCCACCATGTCGAGGAGGATCGCCCAGCGGGGCCGCTCGGAACCGAGGTGGGCCGCATAGTAGCGTGAACCCTGGAAGAACCCGTTGAGGTCGTGACCGAGGTCCTCTCCGTCGAACAGCACGATCCGCACCGGAATCCGGGGCCGCACCACGCGAGCGACCTCGAGGGCGACCGCCACCCCCGACGCCCCGTCGTCGGCTCCGAGGATGGGCACCGTGCGCTTGGCGGGATCGGGATCCTGGTCGGCCCAGGGCCGGGTGTCCCAGTGCGCGCAGATAACCGCCGGACGGGGCCCGGGCGGACCGATGTCGGCGATGAGGTTGGTCAAGGACACGGGCCTCCCGTCCAGGGAGCCGACGAATCTCTGCGAACTCACCCGGGGGGTGATCTTCTCGAGCGCTGCCGCGAGGAATCGGCGTCCGGCCGTGTGCCCAGCGGTTCCAGGCTCGCGTGGCCCGAGGGCGCATTGGGCCTCGAGATCCTGCCAGGCGCGGGCCGCCGAGAACGTCGGGGCAAAGGTAGCCGGCTGGCTCCAGACGGCCGGCGCGACGGCGAACGCCAGCAGGCCGGATCCGGCAAGCCAGCCGCCCTGGCGAAGCGATCGCACGGTGGGTCCCCCGTTCATCTTGTCGCACCGGACGTAGCAGGCTCGAGCCTGAACGATGCGATGATTCCGGGCTCGAGCAGGACCTCGCACCGGGTTCGGCTCAAGGACAGCGCATTCTCTGCCAGGTCGCACTCCCGGCAGACCCAGCTGGCAACCGGAACCAGGGGAAACGCGCGTGGCTCGCCCGTGGGGTTGAAGGCCCGTACCACCATGCCGTTGCCGTCCCGCGCGGGCTTGAGCGCAGAGAGCACCGCTGCGGCCGGCACGGGTTGCAGCCACTTCGGCGGGGGCTCGAGGCCTCGTGCCAGGGGCGACCGGTTGCCTCCGCTGGCCTGTATCCGCACGGGATGACGCGCTTCATCGAGCTCCGGCAGCGCATCCCACCAGGCGCGCCGTCCGGCGATCGCCGGGGCGTCGTACCGGACGTGGAAGACCGCCCGATGTGGCCCCTCGACCTGGGCCTCGGGGGTGGCGATGTGCGGCCCGGCCCCGCCTCCGCGGGTCCTGAGGTCGTCCCGGGACAGCCAGCCCACCGACCGGAGGAGCGTCAGGGCCACCGCGACGCCATCCGAGACGACCTCGGCCTCGGCCAGGCCAGGCGAAAGCACCTGCACCGCCATGCGGGCGCCCTCGACGGCAACCCAGCCGAGGTGGGGGAAGGTAGACGGAGCCGCCTCGGCGAGCGGTGCGACGGGCAGCGGGCCCAAGCCGTGCGACGTGTGGCGTGGGACGGCCCCGAACGCGACCTCGGATGCGATGTGCTCCGGCGAGGTCGTGCCGGTGCCCACCAGGACTCGCAGACGGTGGTCGTGGGCCCAGTTCTCGAAACGGGTCTCGAAGCGGACGGTCTGGTCGGACGCCAGCAACGTGATGCGCGTCCGGATCCCCATCGCCAGCCGCAGGGCCGATCGCTGCAGGCGGGAGGGTTCGAGTCCCGCGGGAACGTCCATGAGACACAAGACCTCGAGGACGGCGCGTGCCGGCGTGGACTCGACCACGGAGTACTCGCGCAGCTCCGAGGCCACGACGCGGTCTTCTGCTGGCGGAGAGTAGGTGTACTCGTCGCCCGCATCCCCCTCGTCCACGAACCGGAGCAGATCGCGGACGGTCTCGCCCGTGGGCTTGTAAGTGAGCTGCAGTCGCCCGCCGTCGACCTCGATCCGCACGAAGGCGTTCTCGATGAAGCCGTCGCCGCTCGTCACGTCGGTTGGCGCTCCTTGCGGCGATCCGGGCCCCGGGGCCAGCGGGACGTGAGTCACGCTCATCGGGAGCAGATCCTTGAAGTAGGCCAGGAAACGATACAGGCGGATGGGCTTGTGATCGGGATGGTAGTCGATGTCCGCATAGAAACGCTGGCTGTCCTCGGCGCCCAAAAAGATCGCCGGAACGCCCTCGAGGTGCGCATCGGGCCAGGCTTCGGAGGCTCCGCGCGGCGCCTCGGCCTCGACCTCGACCCAGCCCGAGCGGCGATGGGCGGCCGGGTTGAATATCATCACCCCCGGTGCCTCGGTCCGCGGAGCGAAGGCATCGAGGCTGCGACCGACGAGCTCCTGGCCCAGGATCCGGGCCTGGGAAAACCGCGCTTCCATCTCGCGGTGAACCTCGTCGATCGAGCAGCCACAGATGCTGTCGTGCGGCTGGTTCTTCAAGATCAGCTCCCAGCCCTCGCGCCAGAAGCCTGGTTCGATCGAATCCCCGGCCAGCACGCGCAGGGCCAGCAGCGGCTCCACCGAGCGCTCCCAGAGGTCCTGCAGTTCGGCATTCTGCAGCTTGAGGGGGGTCCGGGCGGACGCGACGTCGGGCAGGAGATACGCCCGGCCCGACTGGCGCAGTTCGCCCCGGACGACCGGGAGGCCCTCCGGGACAGCGGGCGGAAGGGCATCCTGCAGCCGGCCCAGACGGCATCCGTGGGCCCGGGCCAGTGCCGGCAGGTCGGGGTTGGGAGCCAGGTGATCGCACCCGGAAAGCAGGAGGTGGGGTCCGCCGAGGCGATGCTCGGCGAGGAACTTGCGGTGGCGCTCCAGGCGATCGACCGGGTCGAGCTCCGCCCACCAGAGGTGCGTGTTGCAGTAGCCGGTGGGCAGGAAGACCGTCGCCACGCCGCCGCCGGCGAGATCCTCCCACCAGAAGTGCTCGACGGGCGGATCGACGCCGCGCCACAGGACGGCGCGATCCAGGCCGAATCCCCTCAGGATCTGCGGCATCTGCGCCGTATGGCCGAACATGTCCGGGAGGTAGCCGACGGCTCCCGTCGCGCCGAAGCGCTCCATTCGCTCGAGACCGAACAGGAGGTTGCGGACGATCGCCTCGCCGCTCACCAGGAACTCGTCGGGCAGTATGTACCAGGGGCCGATCCCGAGCTTGCCTGAGGACACGGCCGCGCGGATGCGGTCCTCGTCGCCGGGCCGGATCTCGAGGTAGTCGTCCAGCATCACCGTCTGGCCATCGAGAAGGAAGTGGGGAAGTACCCCCTTCTCGACGAGATCCAGCACGCGTTCGACGACCTCGACCATCCGCACCCGATAGCCCTGGAACGTGCGATACCATTCACGATCCCAGTGCGTGTGGGGGACGACGACGACGTCTGGCGCGTCCATACCGTCACTCTAGCAGAAAGCCGGCCCCGGGGTCCGATCCATCCAGACCGGGAGCATTCAGAGGACTCTCTCTATTGCTTGATGGCCACGCGCTCGGCGGCGATGGGCTGCGCACCCGAGTAAAGGGCCTCGACGCGGTCCTGATACCGATCGGCGATGACCCGCCGCTTGAGCTTGTGGGTCAACGTGAGCTCGCCGCTCTCGGGGGTCCATTCGCTGGCGAGAATCGCGAAGGTCTTGATCTGCTCGAAGGGCGCTCGATCGGAGTTGAGCCGGGCGAAGGCCTCTTCGAAACGCGCCCGTACCGCCGGGTGCGCCGCGAGCTCTTCTCTGGAGTGGTAGGACAGATCCCGGGCCTTGGCCCAGGTCTCGAGGGCCGCGAGGTCGGGCACCACCAGGGCGGTCAGGTAATGACGACCCTCGCCGCTGATCATCGCCTGATCCACGAGCGGATCCTTCCGGAGCTCGTTCTCGAGCACCTGCGGAGCCACCTTCTTGCCGTTGGACATCACGATCAGTTCTTTCTTCCGGTCCAGGATCCGCAGGTAGCCGTCGGAATCGAAGGCCCCGATATCGCCCGTGTGGAACCAGCCATCCGAGTCGATGGCCTCCCGCGTCGCTTCGGGCTTTTGCCAGTAGCCCTCCATGACGTTGGGGCCCTTGCAGAGGATCTCGCCGTCCGGCGCGATCTTGACCGCGATCTCGGGCAGCGGCCGGCCGACCGTGCCAAAGCGCGGGTGATCCGATGGATTCAACGTGATGACCGGTGCCGTCTCGGTCAGACCATAACCTTCGATGACGGGGATGCCGCACGCCTGGAGGAACGACCCGATGTGGGCCGGAAGCGGAGCGCTGCCCGAGAGAATGAACCGGAGCCGGCCCCCGAGGGTCTCTCTCACGCCCTGGAAAACCAGCCGATCGGACACCG
>JAJYIO010000260.1 GCA_021790035.1 bacterium
GTGCGACTGCAGGAAGTCCTTCATTCCCAGACCGTTGCTGACCAGCAACTGCTTGGGATCGAGGACGACCTGTACGTTGACCCCGCGGGCGCGGGCCGCGACGAGAGCATCGGCAACCTCGAGCCCGTTCTCGCCGTTGAAGGTGAAGGTCTCGAACTGGATGCTCTGCTTGGCGTCGTTGATGAGCTTGAGCGCCTCGGGGACCGTGTTCTTGCGATCGACGAACAGCTTGACCGAGTTGCCGCTCGTGTAATCTACCGCGCCTCCAGGATCCTGGGCCCCGGCGGGCACGGGCGCCCTGGCATCTGCGGCCGAAAGGGGCGGTGCGGTCTTGCCCGGCACCCCCGTGGCGGCGTTGACCGGGGCCAGCGGCCGGGTCGGAAGGCCATGCAGGATCCCGGCGCGGGTCGGCGCCGGCAGGGACGACCAGTAGGCGGCGAACTGGCGCACGAAAGTGATCTTGTCGTCCTCGATGCCCTGGTGGAAGTGGTACTGCGGCATCTCGGCGATCGCCTGATCGGCCGACCAGCCGTCGACGGCGATCCGGTAGGCCGCGGCCATCGCTCCGGTGCGATCCGAGCCGTGCTGGCAGTGGAAGAAGACCTTGCCGCTGGCAGGATCCGTCACGATGCCGAGAAACTGGGTCGCCTGCTGCATCGTCGGCTCTCCCACCGGCGGCAGCGGAAGGAAGACGTACTTCATCTTCGCCTTTTGCACCATGGGCTTTTCCCACTGCTCCTCGGGCCGGAGGTTGATGACCGTGTCGATACCGTCCCTGGCCAGCGTCTGGAACCCCTCCTGGCTTGGCTGTGCACCCCGATAAAGGGTGGAAGACAGCGCTCCGACGTTGTCCACGACCGGAGAGTCCTTGGGCTTGCCGGCCACGAGGCCGTAGACCTTGTAGCCGATGTCCCGCAGGAAGGGGACCTTGCCGAAGAAGTCGAGGACGTCGGCGACGTCGTGCTCGGCCGAGTGCATCTCGCCCGAGATCAGGGTATCGGGCGGCATCGTGAGCTTGGGCGGCGTGGTGACAGGCGCCGGCAGCGGATATGCACTGCCTGCACCCGCCTTGCTCCCCGTTGCGACCTGGGCCAGCTTGGAGTTCACCATCTACACCGTTTTCGGGTTTGACCGGGTCCCTCTGCGCGAGCGATCCACCGCGCAACCGGTTCTTGTTCGAGTTCTCGGGCTCGATTCCTTGGAACCGAGCCTGCTCCAGATCTCTTTCCACGAAAAGGGGTGCCGGCATGCGTCGTGCCGCGAAAATTTGGCTCCTGTTCGGCTCCGTGAGAAGACGCACCTCCTATGAGGCCAGGTGAATTCGGCAGTTCCCGACAGGCGACGCCAAGAGCCCGGGCCTACGATCGACGGCGAGGACGCCCGTCCCGTCTACCCTGCGCCGGGAGGCCCAGATTGAGCACGCTGGCCAGCATCTTCGTCGCGGTGCCCGACGATCGGCCGATCGACCCCTTGATCCGCGCCCTCTTCGGCCAGAGCGTCAAGGGCATCGAGGTCCTGGTCGCGGCCCCCGTAGATCGCGACGATGCCGGCAGGATGGCGGCGGTGGCCGGCCACCAGATTCCGGTAAAGAACCTTACCCTGCCCGCCTTTGCGGCCGGCAAGACGCTCAACGACGCCGCGCAGGTTGCAGAAGGTCACTACTTCGTGACGCTATCGGGCCAGGCCCAGATCCCGGATGCCAGCTGGCTCTTTCGACTGCTCGACCCCTTCCTGGATCCCCACGTCGCCGCCGTGAGCGGTGCCGATCTCGACGTGGATCGCCTGAGTCTCCAGGATCCGAGTTACCTCCTGAC
The DNA here is from genome assembly GCA_021790035.1 of bacterium. Taxonomy (GTDB): domain Bacteria; phylum Cyanobacteriota; class Sericytochromatia; order S15B-MN24; family VGJW01; genus JAJXWQ01. The sequence goes on from JAJYIO010000260.1 coordinate 1,815, forward strand.
CCTGGCGGATTTTCTGTGCGCTCCGGAGTTCGGAGCCAGCGTGAAGAACACGGCCTTCCTGCGGAAGCTTCTTCTGGCGCATCCCTTCGACGAACGCCTGCTGACCTGCTTCGACAAGGAATGGACCTACCGGATCCTCCGGGAGGGCTACCTTCTCAAGATGTCCTACGATGTCCGCGTCGAGCTACCCTCTCCGGTCGATGCCGAGGCGGCCCTGCGGACCTACTGGCGGGATCACCAGGCCATCGCCTCGTTCCTGCGCTCGACGGATCGGGCCCGGTTCTTGTGGCAGTGGGCCTGGAAGCGCAGGGATCGCGGAGTGCTCCTCGAGGCCCTCAAGCTCAACGGTCGCCTCCGCAAACATCGATTCGTCGATCCGACGCTGCGGGGAGCGCTGGAAACCCGCCGACGATTCCGCAAGGCGGATCGAGAGATGGCCAATCCCTGATCGCCGCCCTATCGCATCGCCACCGGTTGCCCGGCTCTTTCCATCTCCAAGATGATGGCGTCGGCCAGATCGCTGGTCCCGACCGCCTTTTCCGGCGGAAGTCCCAGCAAGCGGCACAGGTCGTAGGTGAGGTGCGTGCGACGCTCGAGGACCTGCCCGATGGCGTTCTCGAGCCGCTCGGCGGCCTGCGCCTCGCCGATGTCCCGGAGCATCATGACGCCCGAGAGCAGTTCGGCCAGGGGATTGACCTTGTCGAGGCCCTGATACCTGGGCGCCGAACCGTGCGTGGGCTCGTAGACGGTGCCCAGGTCTCCGACGTTGGCCCCGGGCGCCATCCCCAGCCCCCCGATGAGGCCCGCGCCGAGGTCGCTGATGATGTCGCCGTAAAGGTTGGGGAGGACCAGCACGTCGTAGGCTTCGGGCTTGAGAACGAGCTGCATGCACGTGTTGTCGACGATCAGATCTTCGAACTCAACCTTACCCTCGTACTCCCGCGCGACCTGCCGGGCGGTCTCGAGGAAGAGCCCGTCCGTGAACTTCATGATGTTGGCCTTGTGGATGGCCGTGACCTTGCGTCGGTGGTTCCGGATCGCGTATTCGAAGGCGAACCTGACGATGCGGCGGCTGCCGAACTCGCTGATGGGCTTCAGCGAAATGGCCGATCCCTCGTGGATCTTCTTGCCCAGCCGGCGGTCGACGACGTCCGAGATCTCCTTGACGCCCGCGCTGCCGCGTTCGAACTCGATCCCGGCATAGAGATCCTCGGTGTTCTCGCGGACGATGACCAGATCTACGCGGTCATGACGCGTGGCCAGGCCCTTGAAGAGCTTGCAGGGCCGCACGCAGGCATACAGGTCGAGTTCCTGCCGAAGCGCCACGTTGACCGACCTGAACCCCTTGCCGATCGGCGTGGTGAGCGGGCCCTTGAGGGCGAGCTTGTTGCGCTTGATGCTGTCGATCACGCCTTGGGGCAGCGGAGTGGTGTCGCCGGTGCGCTCCATGTAGTCGGCACCCGCATCCAGCCGCTCCCACTCGAACTCGACGCCCGTCGCCTCGAGGCACCGCACGGTGGCCTCGGTCAGCTCGGGGCCCGTGCCGTCGCCCGGAACCAGCGTGACGCGATAACGCACGATCTCACCTCGACTTCGTGTCAAATGGCCGATGCCAGCCATGGCTACGGGCCCGAGCGCCGATCGCCCCTGCCCGTCAGCTTCATTCTACGAGGATTGGCGACGAGGAGAAGCTCGATCGCCAGACGGATTCTCAGAGTCGAATCCGAGTTTCGAGAGGTCTTGACCATGCGAGGAGCGACGCGGGATCGCAACGATCCTCGGATCCGCAGCGAGAAAACCCCCAAAGAGCCAGGATCCAGCCCCGGGCAGCGAACCAGAACTGCCGATCGCATCCTATGATGGCTCCATGCTGGCCCGAAGCGAGGTCGCCGGGGAGGATGCGCTCATCCTGACCGGCAAGTCCGCTCGCGCCACGGTGGTGCCGGGTTTCGGGGGCAAGATCGCGTCCCTCGCGGACGCCCGATCCGGGCGCGAGTGGCTCTGGCAGAACGATCGCCTGCCGTTTCGCGAGCCGGTGTACGACGCGTCGTACACCCAGGAATTTGATTCCGGGGGATGGGACGAATGCTTCCCGGCCGTGGCCCGGGGATTCTTTCCGAGCGGGCCGTGGGCGGGAACCGCGATCCCGGACCATGGCGAGCTCTGGGGGCTGCCCTGGGAGGTCCTGGACGCGACGGACGCACGGATCACCCTGGCGGCGTCGGGAGTCCGATTCCCGCTGCGGTTCACGCGGACGATCACCCTGACCGACTCGGGGTTGCAGCTCGATTACCGGGCCACGAACCCGACTCCCTTCGACTTCCCTTTCCTCTGGTGCGCCCACCCGCTCCTGGCGATCGAACCAGGCATGGAGCTGCTCCTGCCCGACGGCACCGAACTCGAGACCTACGGGCGAGATCTCGGCAAGCCGTGGCCCTGGCCTCGCGAGCTGCCGCCGCCAGAAGCCAGGGTTGCGATCAAGGCCTTCGGGAGATCGCCGCGGCCCGGGTGGGCGGCGGTCCGCGCCGGCACCTCGAGTTTGCGCTTCGAGTGGGATCCGGCCATGGTCACCCATCTGGGCATCTGGCTCAACGCCGGCGGCTGGGCCGGGGTGCCCGGGGCGCCGCCGTATTACAACCTGGGCCTCGAGCCAGGAATCGGCCCTGGAGACGACCTCAACCTGGCCGCATCGATCCTGAACGAGGCGGGGACCATCCCCGCGAGAGGGCATCGCGATTGGATACTCCAGTTACACCTGACACCCTAGCCTCCGCAAAGGCCCCCAAGGAAGCCGACGAGCCGATGGCCAAGCGCGAGATCGAGCTTCTCGACGGCCGCTACCTGGTCTTCTACACCTTCGGGCCGGATACCACGCCGCCGGCAGCCCCCACGGAGCCCCGCTTGTGAGTTACCCACCGTCTGCGTCGACACTCTCGAACGAAACGCCACCT
>JAJYIO010000261.1 GCA_021790035.1 bacterium
GCCCTGCTCGGCAGGTGGCGTTTCATTCGAGGGTGTCGGCGCAGACGGTGGGGGACTCATTTGGAAACCTGGCCGCGTCGCGAACCAATCCACGCAGCTTGCCCGCAGCCGGAGAGGGTTCGAGGGAGGCTCGAAGGTTCCGTCAGGTCGATTCGCTCGACTCGCCGCAAAGCCCGTGCAAGAAGAAGTCCAGGTGGCGGGTGATGACGACCGCCAGGGGCTGATCGCCTCTACGCCCCCAGAGCCAGGGCCCGATCGTCGAGGCGAAGAGACCCGGAATCAGCAATCCCAGCAGCTCCGGGGGATCGTAATCCAGTCTGACCTGCCCCAGGCGCTGAGCCTGGACGAGCAAGGTCGTGAGGTAGTCATCGATTCGCACCTTGAGCTCCTGGCCCTCGCCCGTCGACCCGGAAGGGTCCAGAGAGTCGGGCGAGTCCGACGAATCGATCGGCCGATCGCGATCCCGGCCGCGCAGCCCGTGCGCCCGCCGGCGCAGGCTCCCGGCCTGGATGTGGTGAACGAAGAAGGCCCGGGCGGTTTCCGGGTGCTCGGCAAACGCGTCCCCGAACCGCACCAGAAAACGCCGCAGCAGATCGAGCGGCCGGTCGGTATCGCCGGGCACGCCGGCGTCGAGCTGGGGACCGAGGCGATCCAGCGCCACCTGATTCCAGGCGATCGGCAGGATCGCCTCCTTCTGCGAGAAGTAGTTGAAGACCGTGGGACGGCTCACGTTTGCGGCAGCGGCGATCTCCTCCATCGTCGTGCCCTCGAAACCACGCTCTTCGAACAGCGCCAAGGCCGCAGTCACGATGGTCCGGCGGACTTCTCGCTTCTTGGCCTCTCGGAGGCCCAGACGACCAGGGTTATCCATCGGCAGACATCAGTCGGCGACCTTTACCTCGCCCACCTCCGCCAGCGGCAGGGCCGACAGCGAGAGTTCCCGGCGTCGCCGCAACAGATGACCGAAGAAGCCCTTGATATCGTCCACCAGCGTGTACCCGACCGGGACGACGACGAGGGTCAACAGCGTCGAGGTCAAGAGCCCGCCGATGACCACGACGGCCATCGGGACGCGGAACTCGGATCCCGCTCCGATGCCGAAGGCGATCGGCATCATGCCCAGGACCATGGCGGCGGTGGTCATCAAGATCGGCCGCATGCGTACCTGGGCTCCGCGGAGAACCGCCTCGGTGCGGTCGTAGCCGCGTTCGCGCATCGTCAAGATGAAGTCGACGATCAGGATGGCATTCTTGGTGACGATGCCCATCAGCATGATAATGCCGATGAGGCTCATCATCGAGAGCTCCTGATGGTCCAGCAGCAGGGCGGCCAAGGCGCCGCTGATGGACAGCGGCAAGCTGAACATGATGACGAGCGGATACGCGAAGCTGCTGAACTGCAGGGCCAGCACGAAGTAGATCATGACCACGCCCAGCACCATGGCCTCGCCGAAGCCGGCAAAGGCGTCGCGTTGCTGCTTGGCGTCACCGCCCTGCCGGATGGCCAGGGACGCCGGAAGCGCCAGCTGGGGCTCGAGCGTCTTTTGCAGATACGTGGTATCCGTGCCGAGGGAAACGCCCGGGGGCAGGTTGGCGGTCACATCGACCAGTCGCTTGCGGTTGCGGTGCATGATGACCGAGTAGCCGCCGACGATCTCGGTGCGGGCGAGCGCTGACAGGGGCACGGTTCCCTTGGGTGTCATGATGGGAAGACTGTCGAGACTGGTCAGGTGGCGGCGATGCTGGGCATCCATCCGCACCCACACGTCGACCTCGTCGTTGCCGACCGTCATGGTGTTGGGGTTATCGCCAGTGGTGGCCAGGAGCAGGGTCTCGGCGAGCTGGGAGGCCGTGATGCCGAGCTGCGCCATGCGGACCCGATCGGGGATCACGCGGAGTTCGGAGCGCTCGCTGCCCAGCGACGTCTCCACGTCAGCGAAGAGGTCCGGGCGCTTGCTCATGAGAGCTGCCAGCCTGTCCCCGTAGTGGCGAATCAGGTGGAGGTCGTCACCCGATATCTGGACGTCGATCGGCTTTTGTGTCATGCCGCCGCCGACGATCGAAAGCTCGTCCGCAAGCACGCGGTATCCCGGAACCGTGGCGTAGGCCTGGCGAACCTCCTCGGCGATCTGGCTGTCCGAAAGTTTGCGCTTGCTGCGATCGACTAGCAGCACGTCAACCCGGGCATCGTCGACCTGGCCATCGGATCCGACCGTGGTGATGACCTGGGTGACGCCCGGATAGGTCCGGACGTGGGCAGCCACCTTCTCCGCGGTCGCCAGCGTCTTGCCGATCGGAGTCCCGGGGGGCATCTGCACGCGCAGGTAGAACTCGCCACGATCCGCGTCGGCCATGAAGGTCGTCGGGATGAAGCGAAGAAGCGAGAGGCCACCGACGAAACTGGCGATGGCAACGGCGATGATGACCCAGCGGTGGCGCAGGCTCCAGCGGAGCAGCCGCGGATAACGCCCCGAGAGATCGCCCTCGAGGCGACTTTCGTGCCCCTTCTTGCGGACCTTCAGCAGGTAGGCCGCCAGCATCGGGGTCAGCGTACGGGCGATGAGCAGACTGAAGAGCACGGCGAACGTGACCGTCGCCCCGAAGCTGCTCATGAACTGCCCGACCATCCCGGTCATGAAGCTCATGGGCAAGAAAACCGCGACGATCGTGAGCGAGGTGGCCGTGACGGCGAGCTGGATCTCGCCCGTGGCGTGGATGGCCGCCTTGATGGGGGACTCGCCGTTCTCCATGTGGCGGAAGATGTTCTCGAGGTCGACGACCGCGTCGTCGACCAGGATGCCGACGACCAGGGACAGACCGAGCATCGTGACGTTGTTGAGGGTGAAGCCCGCGAGCTTCATCGGCGTGAACGCCATCAAGATGGAGAGCGGAATGGCGAGGCCGGCGATGATCATCACGCGCCAGTTGCGCAGGAACAGGAACAGGACCAGAACGGCGAGCATGGCGCCCATCGCCAGGTGCTCCCAGACTGCGTCGTTGGACATCTTGATGAACCGCGAGGTGTCCGACGCCTTGACGATCTGGATGCCCTGCGGAAGCGACGGCGCGAGCTCGGCGATCTTGGAGTCGACCGCAGCAACCGTGGCAACGACGTTGGAGTTGGTCTGCTTGATGATCCCGAGCACGATGGCTTGGCGGCCATTGACGGCCGCAGCCGTGGTCGGATCCTTGATCGAGTTGCGCACGGTGGCGACGTCGCCCAGCTCGATCACCCCGCCGCCGGGCGTGGAAATGGGCAGGTGCGACAAGGCCTGCGGACTGTCGAACTTGCCCATCGTGCGGACGGTCATCTGACGGGGCCGAGAGTCGAAGACACCGCCCGGCAGGTTGTAGTTCTCGGCCTGGATGTCGGAGAAGATTCCCGGCAGCGAGAGCCCGTAAGGGACCAGGCGATCGGGGTTGACCGCGACCTCGACGTCGGGTTCGACATTGCCCATCTCCTGGATGGTGGCGACGCCGTCGGCCTCCTCGAGCTGGGGTACGATGTCGTCCTTGACGTACGTCGACAGCGCGACATCGGACATCGACCCCGACACCGAGTAATAGCAGATCGGCAGGCTGGTCGTACCGAAGGTGACGTAGTTGGGCGGTCGGGAGGCGGTCGGCAGCTTGTAGAGGATGGCCGACACGCGATCGCGGATGTCGTCCTCGGCCGCCCGGGACGAGACCCCGATCTGGAGCTGGCAGATGACCGACGACATGCCGTCAGCCGAGCTAGACATCAGGGTGTCCAGGCCGTTCAAGCCCGCCAGCGCATCCTCGATGGGCTTGGTGATGAGGGTCTCGACCTCGGCCGGCGCGGCGCCCGGATAAGCGGTGTTGACCACGACGACCGGAAACTCGACGTTGGGCATCAGGTCTGGCGGCAACTGCGTGAACGACGCCACCCCCAGAACCACGAGGATCAGAACCATGATCAGCGTGGTGACGGGGTTCTTGATGAAGAAGGTCGAGAAATTGAAGCCGGTGCGGCCCGGGGCCTCGTCGCCCGAGGCCTCGCCAGCGGGTCCCGAAAGGTTATGTGGAGGCATGGGCCGGGCCCTCCGTCGCAGGCGTCGAACTCGAGGACGCCGCTGGCGCAGATGTGGGGACGGCTGGCTGCGCCGACGTCGACGCGATCGCCACGGGATCTCCGTCGTGAAGGAAGGAGTTACCCTTCTCGATCACCCTCTCTCCGAGCGACAGGCCGCTGGTGACCTCCGTCAGCTTCGCAGTGCGCACGCCGACCGTAACCGGGACCTCCCGGGCCCGGTCGGCCTTGAACACGTAGACGACCGTCTGCCCCCCGTCGTTGAGAAGGGCGTCCGTCGGCACCACCAGGGCCTCGTGGGGCGACGCCGTGACCAGGCCCTGGACGTTCATCCCGATCTTGAGCATCCCGTTGCGGGCGAGGTTGACCTTGCAGGACAAGAGACGCGTCTGCGGATCGACCATCTCGGAGATCTCGCTGACGGTTCCCAAGAAGTGCTGGCCCGGCAGGCCGTCCGCCGAGAGCGTCAGGTGCAACCCGGTGTAGATCGACGGCAGATCGCGCTCGGCGAACGAAAGCTTGGCCTGGTAGGTGCCATTGGCGATGACCACGATCGGCGACCCCGGGCTCGCCATCGCCCCCACATCCTGGACCTTCTGCACGACCACACCGCTCAGCGGGCTCTTGACCACGCGATCGTCGAGGTTCGTCTGCGTCAGTGCCAGGGCAGCCCGAGCCTGCTTGAGCTGGCTCTGGGCCACCCGGGAC
>JAJYIO010000262.1 GCA_021790035.1 bacterium
CGCAGCAGCTTGCCCGCAGCGGGGGGCGAGTTTGAGAGGGGCGAAGGGCCCCTCTCAAACCACTGCCGGCGCAGCCGGAGAAGAGAGTTTCTTGTGAGGTCACCAGCTTGCCCGGGGGGTATAGTAGGCCAGGAAGACCACCCTATCGTCGACGACAGAAGGAGCCTCGGTTGAACTGCCCGCATTGCTCGGGCCCCGTGCAGGCCGGGCAGCGATTCTGCGGCCAGTGTGGACAGGGCCTCGCAACGGCCGGTAGCCATTGTGGCCAGTGCGGCAACGAGCTCGGGCCGGGCCAGCGGTTTTGTGGGAACTGCGGGGCATCCGCTGCCGGCAGCGGGCCGTTGCAGGCGGCCCCGCCCCCGCCGCAGCCTGCCGATGTCACCGGCGATCGCCGCATCGTGACGGTGCTCTTCACCGACGTTTCCGGGTTCACCGCAATGTCCGAGAAGCTCGATCCCGAAGCCGTCACCGAGATCATCAACAACTTCTTCAAGGTCCTGGTCGAGCCGATCTACCGCTACGGCGGCGTCGTGGACAAGTACATCGGCGACGCGATCATGGCCCTTTTCGGCGCACCGGTCGCTCACGAGGACGACGCCGAGCGTGCGGTTCGAGCGGCCTGGGAGATGCAGCAGAAGGCTCAGCAACACGCGGAAGTCCTCGAGAAGCAGACCGGCATCCTGCTCAAGGTTCGCATCGGGTTGAATACCGGCCTGGTGGTGGCCGGGCAGGTCGGAGCCTCGCAGCGCTCGGACTACACGGTGATGGGCGATACGGTCAACCTCGCCCAGCGAATGGAATCCAACGCCCGGGTAGGCAAGGTCCTGGTGACGGCCGAGACCTACCAGCAAACCCGGCACGCCTTTCGCTTCGAGGCCCTTCCCCCCATCAAGGTCAAGGGCAAGACCGACGCGGTCGAGGTCTTCGAGGTAGCCGGCCCCTTGCCCAGGACCCGGGTGATCGGCGCCGAAGAAGAGATGTTCGTCGGCCGGCAACTGGAGCTTCAGGCTCTCGACGCCTACTGGGCGGCCACCTTGAAAGGACGACCGCATCTCGTCGTGCTGGCGGGGGAGGCGGGCGTCGGAAAGTCCGCAGTGGCCTGGCGCCAGCTCAAGCGCCTCCTCTCGGACGAGGCGGACGTCCGCTTCGCCCGCTGCCTGTCCTACGAGCTCCAGACCGCGTACGCGATGGTTTCCGATCTGCTGCGCTCCTGGATCGGGATCTCGGACCAGGATCCGGCCAGCCGGACGCGGTCGGCGCTCGAGAACTTCGTGGGGACGTTCGCGCCCGACGACGAGCGGGCGCTGGCGCTGCTGGGACATCTTCTGGCGCTCGAGGTAGACAACCCCGCCGTAGCCAGCCTCTCGCCCCGGCAGGCCCGGACCGGCGCGTTCATCACGCTGGACGACATCGTGGTGGCGCAGGCGCGCAAGGGTCCGGTCGTCCTGTTTCTCGAGGATCTCCACTGGGCGGACGAAGCCTCTCTCGAGTGGCTCTGCGGCTTGCTGGAGAGGGTATCTACCGAGAATGGCTACCTGCCTCTTCTGGTCCTCTGCCAGACCCGCTCGGAGCTTCCCACGCTGCGGGCGGCGGCCGACCGGCTTCCGGGGACTCAGCTTTCCATCGGTCCCCTGCAGCCCGCCGATGTCGAGGCGATGGCGACGCTGCACCTCGGAACCACGATGGAGAACCTCCCGAGCCAGGCCCAGTCCATCGTGACCAACGCCCTGGACCGAGCCGAGGGCAACCCGTTCTACCTCGCCGAGGTCCTGCGGGCCCTGACCGAGGGGGGGATCCTGGTCCGCAGCGGAGCCACCTGGACGATCGGGAAGTCGGCCGAGGGCATCCTGCCCACGAGCGTCCGGGGGGCCGTCTCGGCTCGCCTCGACAGGTTATCGGCTGCCTCGCGGCAGTTGCTGCAGACCGCGGCGGTCATCGGAAAACGATTCACCCGAGAACTCCTGGTGACGGTCCTGGGCCGGCCATTCGATCCCCTCGACGAGATCCTGGCGCAGAAGCTCCTCTTCGTGCGGGGCGAGGAAATCGGGTTCACCCAGACGCTCATCTGGGAAGTCGCCTACGAGACCCTCTTGATCGCCCACCGCAAGGAGCTCCACCGCAAGGTCGGCACGGCGCTCGAGGCCTACGCTGGCCCGGACATCGGGCCGAACGCCGCCACGATCGCCGAGCACTTCGTCCGTGCCGAGGACGCTCCGCGGGCGGCTCATTATCTCTACCTGGCCGGCGAGCACGCCCGGGCCTCTTCAGCCATCTCGGAGGCCATGGATTTCTACCGCAGGGCGCTCGAGTGGCACGCAACCGCGCAAGACGTCGGCGGGATCAAGAAGAACGCCGGGCAAGACTCCGCCCAGGCCGTCGAGTCGGCGGCCCCGGTCACGTTTCCCAAGGCCGAGGTCATGCTGCAGATGGCCCTGCTCGAGACGCTGCGGGGCGAGCTCGAGACGGCGATAGCCCATCTCGACGACCACGACGCCCTGGCGGGTCGCTCGGTCCGCAGTGTACGGGCCCGCGGAGACGTGCTCGAGCGCGCAGGCGACTTCACCGGATCCCTGGCGACTTATCGCGAAGCCGGGGGGCTCGCCGCCGGGCAGTCCCTCGAGCAGGCCCGGGTCTGGGCTTCGGAGGGCAACATCCTGCGCCGGATGGGCGACTACGAGGCTGCGATCGCCCTTTGTCGCAAGTCCTACGTCGAGCTCGAGGCCGCCCAGCAGCCGGCCGAGGCGGCCTTCGTGCACGGAGTGTTGGGGATCTCGTATCACCGCATGAACGACTTCGAGAGCGCCCTGCGGGAGCACGCGGCCGCCCTGCGGCTCCGCGAGAAGGCGGGCGACATCGACGGCGTGGCCAAGACCCACAACAACCTCGGCATGCTGGCGGTGTCGATCGGGCGCTGGACCGAGGCCTACCAGCACTACAGCCGGGCGCTCGCGATGTTCCGCAAGCTCGGCGATCGCCCCCATCTGGCGATGATGCTGAACAACCTCGGCGACCTCCTCCTCAAGCAGGGCGACGATGCCATGGCCGAGCGCCACTTCCAGGAGGCCTACAAGCTCGCCGTGCAGATGGGTGATCGAATGAATGCCTTGACGGCGCTGGGCAACCTGGGCTTCTCGCTTCTCTCCAAGGGGATGCCGGGGGAAGCCCTGGCTCAACTGGATGCCTGCCTGGTCCAGGCGGCCGAGGCGGGCCACAACGAGTTCGGGCCCGAGCTGCAGCTCGGCAGGGCGCGAGCTTTCATCGCGCTCCAGGACCTGGAGGCGTCCTCCGGGGCTCTCGACCTGGCGATCTCGGAGTCCGCTGGGAACACGCAGTTCATGGCCCTGGTCGATCAGGTGCGCTCCGAGATGGCGCTTTCTTCCGGCGATCGTGAGGCGGCGCTCGAGCTTGCCAAGCGCTCCCTGTCGGTCCTCGGGGACTCTGGAATGCAGCTCGAGCTGGGTCGAACTCTGCTCCTGTTGGTTCAAGCCGCTCCCATGGACCAGGCCGAGGGCCACGCTCGCGAGGCGCTGGAGCTCCTGTCTCGCCTCGGAGCGCGCAAGGAGCTGCAGGCGACCCGGCAGGCCTGGCAAGAGCGAGCCTCCGGGGTGAGCGCGGCGTCGGCATCGCCGTCTACATGAAGGCTCTTCGGCGCTCGCAGGGTTTTAGGCCCTCGCGGCGATGCCAGCCCGTGGAAGTTCCCCTATCAAGTTCGCCTGGATCGTGCCGATGGCAGGAGCATGGAACGCCTGCCAGACCTGCGGCCCCCGCTATCGCGCACCGTCGACCTGACGATCGAGCTCTTGCGGCGCGAGCCGGTTGCCGAGGCGCTCTCCCGCGACCTGGCACGGCTGGCCAGGACCTACCGGGACTGTGCCGAAGAAGCGGTGTTCGTGCGCATCCGGTTCAGCCAGGGGCACATCGACGGCTGGTACCGCCCCGGGGCGCACGAGTTCGAACCGACCGGATTCTCGCCGACGCTCGAGACGGCCTGACGGCCCGACCCCGATGACGGGAACCAAGCTGCTGGTCGCCTTGGTCATCGCGACGGGCTCCCTCGCGCCTGGCGGTGTCGGCAGGTCGAAAATCATGGCCAGGACCGTCCTTCGGCCAGCCAGCAGCATCCTTCGGCTGCGAGGAACTGGACAGGCGTCTGGTTGTGGCGAAAACGACGAGGAAGGCCATGCGGCCCGGACCCATCGGGTGAAGCCGGGCGAGACACTGTGGACCATCGCCCGCAAGGAGTGCGGATCGGCCGGTGACTGGAGCGCGATCTACCGGCTCAATCGCTCGACCATCGGACCCGATCCGGCCGATCTCAGGCCGGGGACGGTCCTCGTCCTGTCCGCCCACACGCCGGTCTTCGCGACGCGGCCTGCGCTCCTTGCGGCGTCCCGCGCTCCGGCCGTCCACGGGACCCGCGGCCCCGAGCGACCGCGGGAACGCATGACCCCGTCACCCGATCCACGCGATCCATTCATGTTCATCGGGGCTCAGGTCAGCTCCGGGCCCCGCCCCGTCCGATCACCCGGCCGCGATCCGTTCAGCTTCGAGCGCTAAATCCTTGTCCGTTTGGCGGCGTAGCGGCTTGCCATCAGCCGGGCACTGAGGGGGGCCTGAACCCTCCGCCTAGCCTGGATTATTCACGGCTCGCGTAGCGAGACCGAGCAGATCGGTCCGGATGCGAGGCGCACAAGGCCCGAGGGACGCAGCGTACTTGAACAG
>JAJYIO010000263.1 GCA_021790035.1 bacterium
TGACGGAGGCGGGATGCGAGGTGCTCTCGGCGGCCGTCCCGAAGGAGATCGAGGAGATCGAGGCGCTCATGCGCTCGAGCGCCCTCGCTGCCGCGCGCTAGAGGAATTTGCGGTCGCGTGAGCAAGGCGAAGAGGGCTCGGCCCGATTTTTCCACAGAAGGGTCCAGGCACGGGTCTTGAGCCAGCCGTCGATATCCCCCCTCGAGCACCATCTCCTGGGTCTGTTGTCCGAAGGTCGGGCGTTCGGCTACGAGCTCCTCAAGACGATCGAGGCGGCTCCGCATGCGCACGAGGTCGCCGCATCGGGGTCGGTCGCCGTGTACCAGGCCCTGGCCGCGCTCCAGAGGAGAAGCTGGGTCGACAGCCAGAAGGAGGCCGGGAACGGCGGCAAGGGGCATACTGCCTACGACATCACCCAGACGGGCCAGAGCGCCCTCTGGCTGGCGACCGATCACGCCCTCCGCCAGCCGGCGACCAGCGAAACGTTCCGGCGCGGGATCGCATACGCTCAGGTCCTGTCCCCGGGAATCCTGCAGAGCCGTCTGGCCGCCAGCGCCACTCAGCTCAAGGGAGTGCGCGACCGGCTCGGTGTGCTGGATGAAACGGCGCCTCTCCACCGACGATCGGCCGTTCGCCTGGAGAGCGATGTGGTCGATCGAACGCTGGCGTGGCTGTCCGAACTCGCCGCCATCCTGGTCGGGTCGCTGGCCGAACCCGCCGAGGATCCAGGTTAGCGCCGCCTACCCTCGATCTCGACTTCCAGGCCACAAGCACCCTGGCCCATCGTGGAGCGGCCTGCGCGACAGTTCACAAGAACCCCACAAACTGGCTCTAGCCTTGAAGAAAACAGGCTCTCGAACGCACGACTTGTCGATCGAGGGTAAATCCGGCCATCCTTCGCATCAAACTGAATCCACCGGCGCGAAGGTCGAGGCCGGCCGCGGACAAGGAGGGTTCATCTTGCCCAGATTCGGAAACCTGCAAGGCTCAGCTCATCCCATTCACGGTGGAAAAGAACGTTCGATGGGCCGAACGCTCCTGAACAAGGTCCCCGAGATCACGATCTATTTCTGGATCATAAAAATCATGGCCACGACGATCGGGGAAACCGCCGCGGACCTTCTGAGCGAGACCATGCACCTGGGCCTGGTAGTCACCAGCTACATCATGAGCACGGTGCTGATCGTCGCCTTGGTCTTTCAGTTTCGCGCTCGCAAGTACGTTCCTGGCTTCTACTGGTTCGCTGTAGCGCTGGTCGCGGTGGTCGGTACCTTGATCAGCGACTTCTTTGCAGACCAGATGCACGTTCCGCTTCAGGTGAACATCACCGCCTTCTCGATTCTCCTGGCGGCGACTTTCATAACCTGGTACGGGTACGAAAGAACCCTGTCGATCCACACGATCTTTACCAGAAGGCGAGAAACGTTCTACTGGTTGGCAATCCTGTTCACCTTCGCGTTGGGTACCTCGGGCGGCGATTTTCTCTCCGAGAGGCTCGACTGGGGCTATTTGAATGCGGCGCTCATCTTCGCGGCGGGCATCGGGTTCATCACGATCGGGTACTACCGGTTCAGGTGGGATCCCGTGGCCTCCTTCTGGGCTGCCTACATCCTGACTCGTCCCCTGGGTGGGTCCATCGGCGACTTCCTGACGCAACCCCATTCGGCAGGTGGCTTGGGACTGGGCACTATCGGCACGAGCGGGATCTTCTTGGCCACGATCCTTGGCCTGGTCGTCTACCTTTCCCGGACTGGAATCGACCAGACCCCGGCGGGGTCCACCCTCGACCCTCGCGACATCGCGGAAGACGACAAGGGCCTCGACGTAGCGGGCGTTCCCTGACCTGAACCTTCGATCCTCCCGCGCGAGGTCTCTCCGGCTGAGGGCAAGCTGCTGCGTAGCTTGGCTCTACAGGTGGCGAAGTTTACACGAGGTGCCCGCCGGCGCCACATCAAGCGCAAAACCGGCGGACCACCTCGAAGAACGTACGCAGCCCCCACTTGAAACCTGCCACGGGAATGCGCTCGTCGTGGCCGTGAAAGAGCTGGCTGAAGACCAGGTCGGGCGGCAGGCGAATGGGGGCAAAACCGTAGGTGGTGTAGCCAAGCTTGCGGTAGCTCGCGCCATCCGTGTAACCGACGATGCAGGTGGGCAACACGTGGCAGCCGGGATCGCGCTCCGAGAGCACCTGACGTATCACGTCGAAGAGGGGGGTATCGTCCTCGTGGACCACCGGATCGCTGGCCTGGATCACCTCGAACGTCACGTCTTCCCTCACGGCTTGTCGGATCTCCGACATCAAGGCATCGAGCGAGGAGCCGGGCAAGATCCGGCAGTCCAGGACCACCGACGCCGCCGAGGGGATCACGTTCTCCTTCTGGCCGGCAACCAGGCCCGTCGGGCATGCCGTGTCGTGCAGGAGCGCCGATAGCAGCGGGGGGAGATCTGAGCCCGGCAGGCGGTCGAGCACCCAGTCCCCCAAAATGGGGACCGAGATCAGGCGCAGCGGGATCGAAAGCGGAAAGCCTGCAGCCTTGCCCAGATCGGCGATCATGCCCTGGACCGGCTCGTTGCGATGGCGCGGGAGGGGACGGGCGGCCAGGCGCGAGAGAGCACGCGAGAGCTTCACGACGGCGTTGTCGCGGTGCGGCATCGAGCCGTGGCCAGGCGTTCCTGAGGTCGTCATCTTCAGCCAGACGATCCCTTTCTCGGCGCGCTGGATCGGGTACACCCGCTGCCCGCCCACGTGCATCGTGAACCCGCCCACCTCGCCCAGGCACCAGCGACCGGCAATGAGGTCGGGGTGATGGGAAACGAGCCACTTGGAGCCGTACTCCATGCCGGCCTCCTCGTCGGCGATCGCCGCCAGCACGACGTCTCGCCGCAACTCGACGCCCAGCCGGCGCAGGAGCACCAGGGCCATCAGGCCGAACACGGCCATGTGCTTCATGTCGATCGCCCCGCGGCCCCACAGGTAGCCGTCGTGGATCTCGGCCGCGAATGGCGGGTGGGTCCATCGCTCCCTTTCGGCCGGCACCACATCAAGGTGGGCCGAGATCATCAGGGCATCGTTGGGATCGCCGGCGGAGAGCCGAGCCACGAGGTTGGTCCGGCCCGGTGCCGCCTCGAGCACGGTGGACGAGATGCCTTCGCGCCCCAGGACCTCGGCAATGTAACGGGTGGCTGCTGCGACGTCGCCCGGGGGATTCGTGGTGTCGAACCGCAAGAGCGTCTGGAAATGCTCCAGGGCCTCGTCCTCGATCGCGTTCCAGTCCACATCGACCATGACCCCAGTGTTCCCCGCGAAGGATTTCCGATCTGTGACGCGCACGGGATCGAGGTCAGGCCGAGCAGGTCAGGTCTGGATGGAACGGGTCTACGGTTGGTACTTTCGCTCGGCTGCCAGCTGCTGGCGGTAACTGCGGCTGAACTTGTGGGTACCGTCGCCCCGTGCCACGAAGTAAAGATACGGAGTCCTGGCCGGGTGCAGGGTGGCCTCGATGCAGGCCATCCCCGGATTGGCGATCGGGCCGGGCGGAAGCCCGCGGTAGCGATAAGTGTTGTAGGGCGAGGCGACGCGGACGTCCGCCAGGGTCAGGGGATGCGCGGGATCTTCGTGAAGCCCGAGGGCGTATTCCACGGTCGGATCCGACCCGAGCGGCATGCCGAGGCGGAGGCGAGACAGGAAGACCCCGGCGATGACGGGGCGTTCGCTCTCCCTCTTGGCCTCGCGTTCGACGATCGAGGCCAGCGTGATGACCTGGAAGGGGCCCAGCGGCCCGGTTCGGTTTTCCAGCTTCGGCCAGACGACCTGGCCGAACCGCGCCAGCATCATCGTCACGAGGAGGCGAGCTGGGATCTGATGGGCGGGCAGGAAGTAGGTGTCGGGAAACAGGAAACCCTCGAGCGATGCTCCTTCGGGCAAGATCGACAGCCACGGGAATCGCTGCAGATAGGGCGCGGGCGAAGCCGCGGCACTCTCGACATCGGCCGCCGACGAGATGCCCAGTTTCGCGGTCAAATCGGCGATCTGCTGGATGGAGTAGCCCTCGGGGATGGTGAGGCGCTGGGCCGAAGGCGCCTGGTGCAGCGTCACCAGGACCTGGAGGGCGTTCATGGAGTGCCTGAGGTCGTACCAGCCAGCTCGGATCGGCTCAGCCAGGATTCGAGAGACCGCATGGAAGACCAGCGGGCTCCGCACCAGCTTCGACCTGGCGAGACGAGCCGAGATCGCAGCCAGGCCGTCGCCTGGCCGGACCTCGAAGATCACGCCGGAACGATCGCCTGGTCGGGCGGGCCCCAGAGCCGCCGCTATCCAGGCCAGGCCGATTCCGACGCCGGCGGCGAGCACCAGCGCCAGGATCCATTTCCCGGTCGCTCTGCGCGGCTTCGACCTGGCCACTACCCCTCTATCACCTTGCCGAGCATGAGCTCGCTGGCAAGCGCCACGGCATCCCCTGAGGTCGAGACTCCGGGCAATGGAGCGGGACGATCGGATTTCGGGGCCGGCAGCGGCTGCGGGTCTTGCACAACCAGCTCGCCCGAGAGTGCCTTCGGCTCGTCGGACGCGGGCACTGGATCCGAGATCGCGGTGTCGACCACGGGGGCAGCCGGCGCGGGTTCGGCACCAGAAGGCTCGGGTGGCGCGGTCGTCGAAACCCGAGGTGCCGGTGCCGGTGCCGGTGACGGGACCTGG
>JAJYIO010000264.1 GCA_021790035.1 bacterium
CTGCTGAGCGGGGCTACGTAGCAGCTTGCCCGCAGCGGGGGGTAGTTTGTGGGGGGCAAGGCCCCCCTGCAAGTCACTGCCCCGAAGCCGGTGAATGGCCTCGCCGGAGGGCCGTGGAGAGGCCCCTTCGACGAATTTCGGTTAAACGATAGTTATCAATAGCTTAGCGCTCGCTTTACCGGTAACAACCTCTTAACAGGCGAAAGCTCCGTTGGTGACCAAAGTGGTGAGCGAAACGGTGCCGGACGCTCGAGCGTCCATTCCAGGATGTCGGCAGCCCCGCCGATCGCCTTCAGCGACAGCTGGGGGCGGCCCTCAGCTCGTCGGGGTCGCCATCCAGGTCGATTCCCGGGCCCCGGGCGAGTCCGGCTCGGCGCTCGCTCTGCCTGGTGATCAGAGCCTCGCGGTTGGAATCGGAGCGGGCCTCTCGGGTCCGGAACTCCTGAACCGACTGCACGTGCTGGCCAGCGAACCTTCGTCGGCTGACGTGCCGGCCGACGACCTTTCTGCCACAGCCTTCTGGGCGCAGTTCGACGAGCTGGTCGGCCAGACCGCTCCCGATGCGGTGGGTAGTTCCGGCCATCAGACGGAGGCCAGCGCCAGCCACACCCTCCAAGGGCAGGTTCTGCATGGACCGGACGGGACCACCGTGGCTGCGGGGCAAGCCGCCATCGTTGCCCAGGCTGGGCTGGCCGCAGGGGCGCAGGGCCGGATTCAGGCCGGGCCGCTGAATGCCGCCGGGGCTGCCACGGTCGGAGCCGAGACCAAGATCGAGGCGCTGGCGCAGGGGGTGGCCGTCAAGACGCACAAGTCGGTGATGGTCGCCGGAACGGCGACCGTCGAGGCGCTGGCCAAGGTCGATGGCGCGGCAGCCGGAAGGGTCCGGGTCGGCAAGGATCTCCTGGACGCCGGCGCCGACATCTCGGGCGAGGCCAACGCCGGCGTCCAGGCCAAGGCTGCGGGGATGGCTTATCTGGGAATCGACAGCCTCGGACTCCCGGCCTTCAATATCCGGGGCGGGGCCGAGGGCTCGGCGGGCGCCGAGGCCCGGGGCGAGGCCGGGGCCACCGTGTCGCTGCTCGGGCTCGTCAAGCTGCACATCGGTGCCGTCGCCAACGCCATCGCGGGAGCGGCTGGCGGGGCGCTCGTACACCTGGAGGCGGACAACGGGGTCTTCGCCTTGGCGCTGGGGGCCACGGGAGCTGCCGGGGTCGGCGGCCAGCTTGGCACCGAGGTCGGAATCGAGCTCGGATCCTTGCCCAAGGGAATCCTCATGACCACCGTGTCGCCGATCCTCGAGGTGCCGGAGCTCCTGGTCAGCTCCGTGGCCAAGCTGCTCGGCCTGGCAAAGAGCAAGCCGGGACACCCGGTCCCCGACATCACCGACTATCCTGCGATCGCCGGCAAGACGATCGTCACCGGCGCCAGCATGGTGGCACAAGGTGCCCGGACGGTCGCCGACGACGTGGTGGACACCGGGAAGGCGATCGGCCACGGCGTGGCGACCGGCGCGACGTTCGTCGGCAAGACCGTGGCGGGCGCGGCGGTGGGAGTGGCCAGGGGCGTCGCGTCAGGCGTCAGCGCGATCGGGAATTTCTTCAGCCACCTGTTCTGATCCCGCGGGACCAGCCGGTTTGCTGGACACGTCTTTCAGGTCGAGAACTCCGCCACCTCGACCGCGCGGCGACGAACCTTGCCATTCGCATCGCATCACGGCTCGAGCGCAGCGAGGGCGGCTGCTAGCCCGGGACGAGCAGGGCGACGGCCTCGACGTGGGCCGTCTGGGGAAACATGTCGATGGGCTGCACGACCTCCAGGCGGTATCCGGCATCCCGGAAGGCCACGAGGTCCCGCGCCAGCGTCGTCGGATTGCAAGAAACGTAGATCACCCGCGCCGGCCGAGCGGCGGCGATCGCCGCGATGACGGGCTCCTCGCAGCCCTTGCGGGGCGGATCCAGCACCACGACGTCCGGCGCCAGCCCCTCGGCCACCATCCTGGGCAGGCGCTGCTCGACGCGACCCAGCAGGAAGTGAGCGTGATCGACGCCGTTGGCGCGGGCGTTGTCCTCGGCGTCTCTCACGGCAGCTGCTTCGGCCTCGATGCCCCACACCTCCGCCGCGTCCGTGGCAAGAACCAGCGAGATGGTCCCGGTACCGCAAAACGCGTCGACCACCAGCTCGTTTCCCGTCAGGCCCGCCAGCTCCCGGACCTGGTCATACAGGACCTCGGTCTGCAAGGGATTGACCTGGAAGAAGCTCCGGGCCGAGAGCTGGAACGTGCGCTCGCCGACCCGTTCGATCAGGTGCGGCCGGCCGAAGAGGACCTCGGTCCGATCCCCGAGCAGGACGTTCGTGCGAGCCGGGTTGACGTTGAGGACCAGGCTGTCGATCGCCGGAAAGCGATCGAGCACGGCCGAAACGAAGGACGCCGCGGCCGGAAAGTGCGACGAGGTCGCCACCAGGCCGATCATGAGCTGGTCGGTCCGGTAGCCGATCTTGGCGAAAGCGCCTCGCAGCCAGCCTCGACCCGTCGTCTCGTCGTGGACCTCGAGGTCGAAATCGGGAACGGTATGCCGGAGGAAGTCGAAGACGAGGTTCAGCACCGGGTGCACGATGGCGCAGGTCTCCGGTTCGACGACGCGGTGGCTCCGGGCCTCGTACAGGCCCAGCATGAGTCTCCCCGCACGCGGAGCCTGGCGGCCCCGGCCAGGTACCGGCGGCGCGGCGATCGCCCAGTGGGCCTTGTTCCGGTAGTTCCACGGACGTTCCATGCCGACCGTCGGCCGCACGACGGCGGTAGCATCCAGCTTGGCGATGCGCGCCAGGGCCTCGGCCACGAGGGCCGTCTTGGCCTCCCGTTGAGCTTCGTAAGCCAGGTGCTGCCACTGGCAACCGCCGCACCGACCGAAGACGGGGCAAGGGGCCTCGACGCGGGCGGGACCGGGCTCCAGGACCTGCCGGATGAGGCCGCGAGCATAGCCCGGCTTGACCGACACGATCTCGACCCGGAGGCGATCGCCCGGCGCCCCGAAGGGCACGAAGACGGCGTAGCCAGCCAGCCGCCCGAGGGCCTCGCCGCCGGCGACCAGTCCCTCGATGACGACCTCGACCTGCTGCCCGATCCGAACCGGAGCCGGTCGCCCGGCATCCCCGGGCCCTGGCTGCGGGCGCTTCCCTCCTGGCTTCATACGTCCCGGATCAAGCCCGGCGCCGTCCCGGCAGGTTGCCGCTCGACCGGGTGCCCGCGGCCACCTCGCCGATGGCGCAGACGTGGGACCGGCACGGGACGATCGCGCCGTGTTCCAGGGAGAGGTTGTCGTCTAGAATGCAGACGACGCTCGAAAGGGGGCTTGGCATGAAAGAATCTTATATGCTTCCGGTCCGTTGCGCGCTTCGGTCGGCCTGATCCGGTGGGCAAGCGCATCGATCTCCACGTGCACCTGGCCGGGGCTGGCCAGGGCAGTAACTGCTCGATCTCGCCGCGGATGCGGCGATCGATACAGTACCTCGCCCTGACCCGCCTGCTCGGGATCTCGCGGCGCGATCCCGATCGCGCCTATGCCGACCATCTCGTTTCCCTGGTCGAGGGGGCGCTCGAACTCGATCATGCGTGCGTGTTCGCGATGGACGGGGTCTACGACGCCCACGGGGAAAGGATTCCCGAGCAGAGCCATCTCTACGTTCCGAACGAGTACGCGATCGACGTCTGCCGACGCAGCGACAAACTCCTGCCCGTCATCTCGATCAACCCGCAGCGCCAGGATGCCCTCGCCGAGCTCGAGCGCACGGGCCCGCAGGCCGTCGCGCTCAAGTGGCTGGCACCCATGCAGCGGTTCGACCCTTCCAGTGCGCGCTACGAGCCTTTCCGGCGCCTGCTCAAGGAGCTCGATCTGCCCGTCATCGCCCACAGCGGCACGGAGCACACCGTTCCCGGGGGGGTGCAGAAGCTCGGGGATCCCGAACTCTGTGAACCCCTCTTGAAGCTCGGCATCCCGGTGATCTTCGCCCACTGTGGAACCTGCACCTTCTTCTCCCCGGGCCTCGACCAGGTCCCCGCCTTCGACCGCATGCTGGCGCGCTATGACTGCGCCTTTGGCGACACCAGCGGTTTCGTCACGCCGGTGCGCGCCGGGCGAGTTCGGCAGTTCATGGCTCCCCGCTATGCCGGCCGCATCTTCCACGGCTCGGATTTCCCCGTGCCGATCTCGGCGCTCCCCTTCTTGCCCGCCCTGGGCTTCGAGGCGGTGCGCGACCTCGAGCGCATCGCCAACCCACTCGACAAGGACGTGGCCATCAAGCGGGCCATGGGCATGCCCGAGTCGGTCTTCACGGGAGCCTACGATCTGCTGACCAGCCGGATCGCCCGGATCAAGGGACGGGCATAGCCGCCCGGCCGACAGCGGGCTCGGCGCCAGGCGGGCGATGCCCAAAAACGAGGGCCGCAGAAGCGGCCCTCGTCTGACAGGGGTGAACCGGGAGATCCCGGCTTGCCATCATGGCAGGTAGATAGGCGTGGCGTCGTTCTGGAAGCTGATACCGCCGATCGTTGTCGCGCCGGCGAGGCTCGAATACGTCTGGGTGTTGATCGTGGCGCCATTGTTGAGCTCAAGGCCGTACAGCTTGGCGCTGGCGAGCGTCAAGTTGCTCGCGGTCACGTTCGAGCCGGAGGCCCCACCCATGAGGGCGAGATCG
>JAJYIO010000265.1 GCA_021790035.1 bacterium
ATCGGGCTGGTCGCGCGCCTGGCCTACCTGCAGGTCTGGGCCTCGCCGCACCTCTCCGCGCTGGCCCGGGCGCAACGGACCAGGATTCTCAACCTGGCGAGCCTGCGCCGGGACATCGTGGATCGCAACGGGGCGCAGCTCGCCGTTTCCGAAGAAGCCTGGTCGGTCTACCTGCAGCCGCAGGATTTCAAGGACGATCCCGCCCAGGCCGCCGCCAGGCTCGCACCGCTGCTCGGCGTGGACGAGACGAAGCTCGGGCAAACGCTGGCAGGCCATCGCTGGGCCTGGCTGGCTCGCCAGGAGGACCGTGCCACCGCAAAGCAGGTGCGGGCGCTGAAGATTGCGGGCATCGGCCTGATCCAGGAGACCAAGCGGGTCTACCCCAAGGACGAGACGGCGGGAACCCTCATCGGATTCGTGGGCGTGGACAACCGGGGCCTGGCCGGAATCGAGCACGACTTCAACTCCCTCATCATGGGACCGCCCAGGCAACTGGCGATCCAGGTCGATGCCAAGGGCAACGAGATCCTTCGCGATGCTCACGAGAATCCCCTCGACGCGGTCGAGACCTCGAGTGGGGCCGTGCAGTTGACGATCGACCAGGCGATCCAGCACGTGGCGGAGAGCCGTCTGGCGGAGGCCATCCAGACGTTCGATGCCGCGCACGGGGTCGTCATCGTGATGAATCCATGGAACGGCGACGTCCTGGCCTTTGCGACCCTGCCCACCTACGACCCGAACCACCCGGATCTGGCCTCGCCGTCGGTCATCACGAACTGGGGGGTGAGCAAGGTCTTCGAGCCCGGCTCGGTGATGAAGCCGTTCACGATCTCCGCGGCCCTGCAGGTCGGAACCATCACCCCGCAGACCAGCTTCACGTGTCCGCCGCGGCTCCAGATCGGCGATCGGTCGATCGGGGATCACGACCCCGGCCCGGGCATCCGCCATCTCGTCCCGGCCCAGATCCTCAAGGTCTCGAGCAACGTCGGTGCGTCGCAGATCGGCCTGAGCATGCCGGATTCGGTTCAGCGGGCGTTTCTGATCAAGTTCGGGTTCGGCCGGACCACCGACAGCGGGCTGGGCGGAGAATCCCGCGGCATCCTCCCGCCGCTCCCGTGGCGGCCGATACGCCACGCCACCATCTCGTATGGCCAGGGCATCTCAGTGACGGCCTTGCAGCTGGCCACGGCCGAGTGTGCCCTCGCCAACGGCGGCTATGCCGTGCGGCCTCGCCTCATCGAGAGGGTCCTGGATGCGAACGGCAAGGTGGTGCAGACGTTCCCGCCAGCCCCCTTGCGGCCTGTCGTCTCGACGCGGGTCACACAGGAGCTCCTGCCGATGCTCGAGGGCGTGACGGACCCCGGCGGGACCGGGACGGCGGCGCGGGTGCCGGGGTATCATGTGGCCGGCAAGACGGGCACCGCTCAGAAGGCCTGGCCTGACGGCCGAGGCTACTCGCCCGACGTGGTCTCGACCTTCCTGGGGTTCGTTCCTGCCGAGAAGCCGCGGATCGTCATCCTTGCCACGCTAGATGCACCCCAGAAGGCCCACTTTGCCTCGGAAACCACCGCGCCCATCTTTCGCGACGTGGCGGCCGCCACGCTCCGGATCCTCGGTTCCGAGCCCAGCTCGACCCTCGAAGCCTCGCCCTCGGTTTAGGGAGGAGTTGTCATGCGACTCGCTGACGTAGTCGCGCGTTACCGGCTGGCGAGCCCCGCCGAGGCGTGCGACCTGGATGCCGAGATCGTCGGAATCAGCTACGACTCGCGCACGGTGCGGCCGGGACACCTCTTCGTCGCCATCGGGGGCACCCGGATCGACGGGCACGAGTTCCTCTCGGCCGCCTTCGACCAGGGCGCGCTCGCCGCGATCGTGAGCCGACCCGAGGCCGCAGCCGGCCGACCGGCTCTTCTGGCCGCGGATACGCGCGAGGCCCTCGCCTGGGCGGCGGCGGCGTTTCGTGGATTCCCGGGGCGCGCTCTGGACGTCGTCGGTGTCACCGGGACCAACGGCAAGACCACGACGACTCACCTGCTCGAGGCGGCCATGCTCGCCGCCGGACATCCAGCCGGCGTGGTCGGTACCCTCGGCGTTCGCTACCGGGCGGGTGGCCTCCAGACGACCGTCGATCTGGGCTTCACCACGCCCCAGGCCCCCGAGCTGCAGCAGATTCTGGCCATGATGGCCGAGGCCGGCGTCGGGCAGGTTGCGATGGAAGTCTCCTCGCACGCTCTCGACCAGCATCGGGCGGCGCACATCGGATTCGCGGTCGGGGTGTTCACCAATCTGACTCGCGACCACCTCGACTACCATCGCACCGAAGAGGCTTACGCCGAGGCCAAGGCCAGGCTCTTCTCGTCGCTCCGCGAGGGGGGCGCGGCCGTGATCAACGCTGACGATCCGCGCGGCCCGCAGATGGAGGCCGCAGCACGCGCTGCGGGTGTCAGCCGGATCCTGCGGTACGGGCTGGTCAATCCGGCCGAGCTCTCGCTGCGCGATATCGAGATGGGACCGGCTGGCTCGCGGGCCTCGGTCCTGACTCCGGCCGGAACCTACGACGTGACGATCCAGCTTCCCGGCCGGTTCAACCTCTACAACTCCCTGGCCGCGCTAGGGGCGGCGATGGCGCTGGATCTCGATCCCGCGGTCACGCTGGATGCCTTCGCCAAGGTTCCCGGGGTTCCGGGCCGGGTCGAGCGCGTCAGCGCTCTCGATGCGGACTTCGCCGTGATGGTCGATTATGCCCATACCCCTGACGGCCTGCAGAACGTCCTGGAGACCATCCGCGGCATCACGAGCCAGCGCGTGATCGTCGTGTTTGGCTGCGGGGGCGATCGCGACCGCACCAAGCGACCGATCATGGGGCGCATCGCCTCCGAACTCGCCGACGTGGCGATCGTCACGAGCGATAATCCGCGTACCGAGGATCCCGAAGCCATCATCGCCGAGGTCCGCCAGGGCATGACCGCCCCCCACGAGACGATCGTCGATCGCGCCGAGGCCATCCGCTGGGCGATCGCCCAGGCTCGACCCGGTGATACCGTCGTTCTCGCCGGCAAGGGGCATGAGCCCTACCAGATCATCGGTGCCAGGCGTATCGCATTCGACGATCGAGAAGTCGCCCGCCAGGCCCTGCGCGAACTGGGCGCTGCGCGATGAACGATCGAGCCGAGCCCTTGTTCACCCTCCAAGAGGTCGCCGGGGCCACCGGTGGGACGCTCCTGGCCGGGGATCCGAGCCTGGTCCTTTCCGCGGTCTCGACCGACACGCGCACGATCGGTACGGGTTCTCTCTACGTGGCCCTGTGCGGCGAGCGTTTCGATGGCCACGACTTCATCTCGGACGCGGTGTCCAGGGGGGCCGCAGCCGTACTGACAGAGCGGCCGGTGGACGCTCCGGCGGGCACGCCCGTCGTTCGCGTGGATCGAACGCTCGATGCCTACGGAAGGCTCGCTCGTCACCATCGAGACAAGCTCGGTCTGACGGTTGTCGCGGTCACTGGCTCCTCGGGCAAGACCAGCACCAAGGAAGCCATTGCCGCCCTGATCGGGCGCTTCATCCCCACGGCGAGGAGCCATGCCAACTTCAACAACGAGATCGGCGTGCCGCGCACGCTCCTGGATCTGAGGGCGGGCCCGCGCTGCGCCGTCCTCGAGTTCGGAATGCGAGGACCGGGCGAGATCGGCTACCTGGCGGAGGTGGCGGGCCCCGACATCGGAGTCATCACGAACATCGGCACGGCCCACATCGGGCGACTCGGCAGCCAGGAGGCCATTGCCCGGGCCAAGGGCGAGCTCGTCGCGGCCATGCCTCGCGGGCGGGTCGTTCTCAATGGCGACGACCCTTTCTGTCGCTCCATCGGCCGAGACCATCCCCGCGTATGCTGGTATTCGGCCCGCGGCGGCAAGACGATCGAGGGTCAAGGCGAGGAGGCGGATGTCTGGGCCACCTCGACCCCGGTGCCAGACGGCGAGTTCTGGGTTTTTCGGGCCGCCTGGCGCAAGGGGCCCGGATGGCCCGCAGGCGAGGCTCTCGTGCGCCTTCCGCTCCCGGGAAGCCACCACGTGGCCAACACCCTGGCCGCGATGGGGGTGGCCTGCCAGCTCGGCATCGTCTTGCCGGACGACTTCGTGCTGGCTCCGCCCACGGTCGGAGGGCGCAGCCGGGTGGTGGCGATCGGCGATATCGAGATACTGGACGAGAGCTACAACGCCAATCCCGAGTCCGCTCGGGCTGCCCTCGAGGTCTTTTGCACCCTCCCGAGCCCGGGCCGCCGCGTCGTGGTCTTCGGGGAGATGGCCGAACTCGGCGATTATGCCGAGGAGGCGCACCGCGCCCTGGGCCGGGCGCTCGATGGCCTGCCGGTCGACTTCCTGGTGACGGTCGGCGAGGTCGCAGCCGGGATCGCCGACACCGCCCGCGTTCCGTCCGCTTCCTGCCGCGACAATGCGGAGGCGGTTCGCGTGCTCGGCTCGTTCGTGCGATCGGGAGATCGGCTGCTGGTGAAGGGCTCTCGCTCCGGACGGCTGGAAGAGATCGTGGCCGGTCTGTCAGAATGGCTCGAATGAGTTTCCCACCGGCTCCGCCGACACTCTCGAATGAAACGCCACCCGCCGAGCGGGGCTACGCAGCAGCTCGCCCGCAGCGGGGGGTAGTTTGCGGGGGGCAAGGCCCCCTGCAAGTCACTGCCCC
>JAJYIO010000266.1 GCA_021790035.1 bacterium
TTCCGATCTCTGAACGCGGCGAGTGTTGTGCGTCAGAAACGACAGGATCGAGCCGCCGGTATCGAGGATCGCGAGGTCGTTCGTATAGCCACGGTTGACGACGGCCATGATCCGCGTGCCGTCCGGTGAAAGGGCGGGACTGCTCATGCGCTTGCCCCGTGTCAGGCGGACGATCCGGCGGTGTACGACGTCGTACCGGAACAGGTCGTTGAAGGAGTGGAAGGAATCGTCGTCGGCCTGGCCGTCGAGGTAGAGATACTTGCCGTCGCGCGAGGGGGTCATGATGCCGAAGGGCGACTTGGTGAAGAGGCGCGTCTGCTTGGCGCCGGGCCCGAGGGCGACCACGTGGGGCGCGGAGTTGCCGGTGACCTCGGCGTAGACGAGCCTGCCATCGGGCAGGTAGACCGGATGTCGGTGGTAGCGGCCCGTATCCGTCACCATGCTGTAGGTCGTGAGCGGGTGCTCCATGATCTGGCGTTTCTCGAGCTCCGATCGCCGCTTGATGTCGGCGATGAACTCGTCCCAGACTTCGTAGCAGTCGCGACCCAGCACCTTCTTGAAGGCCGTGTTGATGCCCAGCCACGGCTCGGCGGCATAGGCATGGAAGATCTTGGGCGGCTTGTCTGGCCCGTAGTGCCGGAGGACGTACTTGTAGAAATACGTGCCGTAGATGTAGACAACGGAGCCCCCGGGCCACCGGTACAGGTCGTAGGAGCCGGCCTGGTCGATGTTCAGGAGATGGCCCGAGAGGGCGGCGGTGCGCAGGATCATGCCGAAACCATCGCCCCGGCCCCGCCCTCCGGTCGTGAACCGGGTCTCGTCCGTGACCGCGATCCCCTCCACCAGGAAGAACGGCTCGCCGGGGATGAGGTTGGGGAAGAACAGCCGCCCGAAGATCTTGTCGGCGGCTGCCGTGATGCCACCGAGAGTGTCGAAGTGGAGGGTGTGGGTGTACTCGTGCGTGATGACCGTCTTGAGCCAGTCGTCGTACTGGCTGAACTCGATGTCGTCCTCATCGGGGGCCGAGAGGTAGATGTAAACGGCGTTGTTGGGGTAGGGCAGCGACAGGCCGTTGACCGCGTCCTCGTTGTCCAGCAAGGTGAGCTCGGTGCGCTGGCTCGGCTGGGAGTGCATGTAGGGCGCCAGCTCGGCGTGGGCCTGCTCGGCAAACTCGGCGGCGCGCTGGGCGATCGCGTGGTACCCCTTGGGATAGTTCACGCGGAAATTCGGGGTGACGATCGTCCGCCAGTGCTGGGACGGAGAGAACAGCGCCGCGGCCCGGGCCTGGGTGCCGAGCAACAGCCAGAAGGCAATGGCCAGGAGGAGGAAGCGGCGCATCCGCCCATACTACACGCTTTGGGGATCGGAGCGTGAATGCGGCCGTTGACGGTCGTTTGCGGATTTAACACACCGTTGAACCCTCCTTAGCTATCGCTTTACCGGCTTTCGTTCGCGACCGCCGACAAGAACGCCAATCGTCCCACTCACAGGAGGCCCCCCATGATTTCGGCAGTCGGCTCCCATCGCCCGAGCCCCTATGCCTATGCCTCTGCAGGCGGCCCCACGCCCACGCCGCCTGTGATGGCGCCCGTCTCGGTCGCGTCGCCGGTCGCGGTCTCGAATCCAAGCCCGGTAACGGCTCAGAGTTCGACCGCCTCGAGCTTCCTTAGCGTCCTCACGGGCATCTGGAGCGGGATCGTCAACTTCTTCAAGGGCGTCTGGAACAAGCTATTCGGCAGCACTCAGGCTGCACAGCCCCTCGACTCGACGTCGGCTCAAGTCGCCCAGCAGTACAATCTCCTGCCGACCGAGGCCAATGTCCAGGCTTTCCTGGTCGAGGCGCGCTCGTACGAGCAAAACGGCACGCTGGGTCCCGGGAGCCCTTCGAGCAATGCCATCGCCCAGATCCAGCAGGCCCTGGCGAGCTGGGGTTATTCCGTCAATCCCTCCGGTACCTGGGATCAGGCGACGTCCAACGCCGTCATCGCCTTCAAGCAAAAGAACGGCATCCACCAGACCTACCAGATGGCCGATGGCAGCTGGGCGGTCAACGCATACGTCGACAACAACACGCTTTCGGCGATGCGCCAGCTGATGCAGGGCCAGACGCCTCCCGCGACGGGCACCCCGACGACCGGGCAGCCGACGCAGCCCGCCCCGGTCACCCAGCCCACCAGCGGCGTCCAGAACTGGCAGGCCATCGCGCAGCAGTACGGGCTTCTCTCCGACCCGACCAACGTCCAGGCGTTCCTGACCGAGGTGCAAGGCTATCAGAACGGCAGCGCTCTCGGCCCTGGCAGCGCCGATACCGCGGATATCAAGCAGCTCCAGCAGCTCCTCCACGACAAGTTCGGGTTCTCGGCCGTCAACCCGACCGGGACCTGGGATCAGGCCACCAGCCAGGCGGTCATCGCCTACAAGACCCAGAACGGCCTGCACCAGACCTACAAGGCGGCCGATGGCAACTGGGCCATCAACGAGTACGCCGACTCGCAGACGCTCAAGCTCATGATGCAGCAGGCCGGTCTGCCCAACAGCTAAACAGGTTCACGTCGAGCCGCTGATACCTTTTCGATCTTCACTGCTACTTTTCCCTGCTAGCTCCCGACCTTCGGTCGGGAGCTTTTTCTACCTCCTTCCTTAAAGCTCCCTTCGTCTCCCGTTTACCGACTTTCCGTTCGAGCTCCGGATAACAAACCCATATCAAAGAGAAGCCCAGGGACGTTCAAGGAGATGGATGTGATTTCCGGTTACTCGAACCAGTTCCCGAACCCGGCGTACCAGACGCCTGCCTCGCAGCCGGTCGTGGCCCCCGCCACGCAGGCTCAGGCGACGCCCGCCGCGCAGGTGAGCCCGGAAACCATCAAAGTTGCGAACGTCCTCACGTCGATTTGGAACGGATTGGTGAGCGCGGTGAAGACTCTCTTCTCCTGGCTGGGCCACCTCTTCGGGGGGAGTTCCAGCAACACGACGCCGACGGCCACGTCGACGTCCGGTCTCGATGCCCAGCAGGCGGCGATCGCCCAGCAGTACCAGCTGCTGCCGACGGCGGCCAACGTCCAGGCCTTCCTGACCGAAGTGCAAAGCTACCAGAACAACGGCGCCCTCGGGCCCGGCAGCACCAACAGCACGGCCATCTCGGACCTGCAAAAGGCCCTGGCCAGGCTGGGTTACAACGTGCCCGTGACCGGCCAGTACGATGCCTCCACGCAGCAGGCCGTCATGCAGTTCAAGCAGGCCAATGGCTTGCACCAGTCCTACCAGGCCGCCAACGGCACCTACGCGGTCAACGAGTATGCCGACCCGCAGACCTTGCAGCTGATCATGGCCAAGCTACAGCAGCAGGTCACGAGCCTGCCGGGCTCCACGCCGACCCCGGCCCCCAGTCAGCCGACGCCGGCGCCGGTTTCTTCTCCCACGCCGGCCCCCAGCCAGCCGACCGTCAATTACGACGCCATTGCCAAGCAGTATGGCTTGCTCGACACGCAGGCCAACGTGAGCGCATTCGTATCCGAGATCCAGAGCTACCAGGCCGACGGCACGCTGGGGCCTGGCAGCACCAACACGACCGCCATCACCGACCTGCAGAAGGCCCTCGACAAGCTCGGCTACAACATCCCCGTGACGGGCCAGTACGACTCGGCCACCTCCCAGGGCGTGATCGCCTTCAAGCGCGCCAACGGGATCCACCAGACCTACGAGGCGACCGATGGCAACTGGGCCGTCAACGAATACGCCGGCGCCCAGACCCTCAACCTGATCATGCAGAAGCTCGCCGCGGGAGCTCAGCCCGCGGCTAACCCCACCCCCGCGCCGACCCCGGCGCCCAGCCAGCCGCAGTCCAACTACGATGCCATCGCCAAGCAGTACAACCTCCTCGACACCGAGGCCAACGTCAACGCCTTCATCGCGGAGATCAAGGGCTACCAGACCGGCGGCGCCTTGGGCCCCGGCAGCACCCAGACCGCGGCCATCCGCGACCTCCAGACCGCGCTTTCGCGGCTCGGGTACGGTGTCTCGGTCAGCGGCCAGTACGACGCGGCCACCAGCCAGGCGGTGATGGCCTTCAAGAAGGCCAACGGTCTGCACCAGACCTACCAGGCCGCCGACGGCACCTACGCGGTCAACGAGTACGCCGACACACAGACGCTCAACCTCGTCATGGCCAAGCTGCAGCAGCAGGCAACTTCGCAACCCGCTTCGGCTCCGGTCTCGGCTCCGGTCTCGGCTCCGGTCTCGGCCCCCTATACCCCGGCATCGGTCGGCCAGCCCCAGCCCGCCGCCAGCGGGTTGACAGCCCAGCAGGCTGCCCTGGCCCAGCAGTATCAGCTCTATCCCACGGCCGCCAACGTGCAGGCCTTCATGGCCGAGGTCGGCAAGTACGCTTCCGACGGCACGCTCGGCCCGGGCAGCAACCAGACGTCGGCCATCAAGGACCTCCAGACCGTGATGTCGCGGTGGGGTTACGGCGTCAGCGTGACGGGCTCCTACGACCAGGCCACGGCCAATGCGGTCGTCGCCTTCAAGAGGGCCAACGGCATCCACCAGACCTATCGCGCATCCGATGGCAACTGGGCCGTCAACGAATACGCCGATCGCAGCACGCTCCAGCTCATCATGAGCAAGCTCCAGGCCGGAGCCAAGGCCAGCTGAGCGGAGGCGTCGCTCCCCTTCG
>JAJYIO010000267.1 GCA_021790035.1 bacterium
CGCACGGCCTCGCGGATCGCCAACGAGGTGCCGGGCGTCAACCGCGTCGTCTACGACATCAGCAGCAAGCCGCCGGCGACGATCGAGTGGGAGTGAGGGATATGGAGGGCTTTGACAACAGCTCGCTTCTCGAGGGGCTCACGTTCGAGGATGTCCTGCTACTGCCGGGGTATTCCGACTTCCTGCCCTACGAGGCCGACCTCCGCACGCGATTCTCGCGCAACGTGGAGCTCAATGTCCCGATCGTCAGCTCGGCGATGGATACGGTCACCGAGCACGAGATGGCCATCGCCCTGGCGCGGCTGGGCGGTATGGGCATCCTTCACCGGAACCTCGAGCCGGCGTCGCAGGCCGAGCAGGTGCGGATGGTCAAGAATACCGACACCATGCGCGATCTGTGGCCCGCGGCGGCCACCGATGCCGCCGGTCGGTTGCGGGTCGGGGCCGCGGTGGGGGTATCCGGAGCGGTCGAGCGCGCCACCGGGCTGCTAGAGGCCGGGGCCGACGTCCTCGTGATCGACACGGCCCACGGGCACACCCGGAGCGTGCTGCAGACCCTGCAGGAGCTCAAGGCCGAGTTCCCGACCGTCGACGTGGTGGTGGGCAACATCGCCACGGCCGAGGCCGCTCGATTCCTGATCGAAGGGGGCGCGGACGGCGTCAAGACGGGGATCGGTCCCGGCTCGATCTGCACCACCCGTGTCGTGGCGGGCGTCGGCGTCCCCCAGATCTCGGCCATTCGCGCCGTCGCCTCGGTGGCGCGGGAGTTCGATGTACCCGTGATCGCCGACGGCGGCATCCAGTACTCGGGGGATCTCACCAAGGCGATCGCCGCGGGCGCCGACACGGTGATGCTGGGCTCGCTCCTGGCGCGGACGCGAGAGAGCCCCGGCCAGGAGGTCATCTACGGCGGTCGTCCGTACAAGGTCTACCGGGGCATGGGCTCGCTGGGCGCCCTGCAGAACGAGACCAACGACCGGTACGGCAAGCATGGCAACGGCGGACCGATCGTGCCCGAAGGCGTCGAGGGCATGGTCCCGCTCGGGGGATCGGTCGCCGACCTGCTCTACCAGCTTCTCGGCGGCCTCCGCAAGGGTATGGGGTACTGCGGCTTGCAGACGATCGCCGAGCTCAAGACCCGGGCCCGGTTCATTCGCATCTCGAGCGCCGCCGTGCGCGAGAGCCACGCGCACGACGTGTTCATCACCAAAGAAGCCCCGAACTACAGCAAGACGCTGGCGTAGCACCGCGGGAGGGGGGCCTGGCGGCCCTGGCGGGCGCCGATGAAACGCCACCTGCCGAGCGGGGCTACGCAGCAGCTTGCCCGCAGCGGGGGGCGAGTTTGAGAGGGGCGAAGGGCCCCTCTCAAGCCACTGCCGGCGCAGCCGGAGAAGAGAGTTTCTTGTGAGCTGCCCGACGGGGGCCTCCCGCCGGTCGCAGCAGGCTGGCATCATGACGTTGCCATGGAATCGCGGCAAGAAGGCCGCCGCTTCTCCGCGCGATTGGCCGGTCGGAGGTAGAATATTTAATCTTGTTACCTTCTGACCTTAGAACCAGCGGGGGGGGCCGTCCGGTAACGCTGCGACGGTCTGTGGCGCTGACACTGGCTGTCGGTGCCATGCTCGCGCTGCCAGGATGCTTCGGGACACGCGGGGTGGATTTCAGCTTCGACCCGGGTTACCGGTTTGACCAGATCCACCGCATCGCCATCGTGAGCCCGGCCAACCCACCAGCCTTCTCGGGCCTTTCCGGGGTCTTGTCGGATTCCGCGGCCCGGAGCCTGTCGCGCCGCTATCGCGTCTACTACGGCAACGGCCTGGAGCGCCTGGTCGCTGCCGGGGGCGTCGCCAGGCCCTACCAGACCCTCGTCAAGTCGCTGCGAGCGGGCGGCCCGATCGACGCCGACCTGATGCGCCAGGTGGGCCGCGCTATCGGGGTGGACGCGTTCTTCTACCAGGCGATCGGGAGCCTCTCGCAGACCCTCGAGAACGGCCCCACGACCTCCACGATGCAGGTCGAGCAGGATCGGGGCTACCGCTACGGAACGATCACGCAGAACCCCACCAGCGCCATGGTGACCCTCGTGCGTCTGGGCGCCCAGCTCTACGACGTGGCGACCGGGATGGTCGTCTGGAGCGGGAGCAAGGAGGTCACGACGACCTCGAACATCGCAGACTCCGGCTTTGGCTGGATCTTCCGGCGGATCGACGACGCCTTCGTCGCGACGATTCCGGTGGCGGCTCCCGCCGGCGCGAGGGCCTCTTGATGGTCACCCACAAGACGGCCGGGGTGGATGTCGATGCTGCCAGCGATCTGGTCCGCCGGATCGCCTCGTTCGCACCGGCCATCGGCGGCTTTTCGGGCCTCTTCCCCATCGACGACGAGCGCTTCCTGGTGGCCAGCACCGATGGCGTCGGGACCAAGCTCGAGATCGCGTTCCAGATGCGAAGGGTCGATACCATCGGCATCGATCTCGTGGCGATGGTGGTCAACGACCTGGTGACGACGGGCGCACGGCCCCTGTTCTTCCTCGATTACTTCGCCACCGGGCGCCTGGACGTCGACCAGGCCGAGCTGGTGCTTCGCGGGATCGCACGCGCCTGCGAGGAGGCCAGCTGTCAGCTCCTGGGGGGCGAGACGGCCGAGATGCCGGGATCCTATCCGGCGGGCAAGTTCGATCTGGCCGGATTCGGGGTCGGGATCGTCGATCGGCCGCGAGCCATCACGGGCCAGGCGGTAGCTCCCGGCGACGTTCTGCTCGGCATTCCGAGCTCGGGACCGCATGCCCATGGCTTCTCGCTCATCCGCAAGGTCCTGCATGTCGCCGATCTCTCCCTCGATCGCCCCTTCGGCTCGCAGACGCTGGGCGAGGCGCTCCTCACACCCACCCGCATCTATGTCGCCGAGGTTCTCAAGCTCGCCGAGCGCTTCGAGATCCACGGCGTAGCGCATATCACGGGCGGCGGGTTCTCGAACGTCGATCGGGTCATCCCCAAGGGGCTCGCCGCGAGGATCGATCACGGCTCCTGGCCGGTGCCGCCGATCTTCGGCTTCCTGCAATCCGAGGGCAACGTCCCCGAGGACGAGATGCGCCGCACGTTCAACCTCGGCATCGGAATGGTGCTGGCCGTGCCGCCCGCCGTGGCCCAGGCGATGCGCTCCGAGCGCCCGGATCTGATCGTCGTCGGCGAGGTCGTGCCGGCATGACCCCGCTCGAGGTTGGAGGCGTCGGCCCCCCGAGGGCGCCGGCGAGAAGAGCCTGGTCGAGATCGAAGCTCGAGGTCGCACGGTCGTCCGTGCCGCCGTCAAACGTCGCAAGAGAGCATGGCAGGAGACACCGCAATGGTAGATAAGCGAGTCAGGGCCCTGGTTCTTACGGGCTACGGGATCAACTGCGAGCAGGAGATGGCCCACGGCTATCGCCTGGCAGGGGCTCGTGTCACGGTCGCACACCTGTCGGACGTGCTCGAGGGCGAGGTCAACCTCGACGACTTCCACATCCTCAACTTCCCGGGCGGATTCTCCTTCGGCGACCACCTCGCCGCGGGACGGGCCCTGGCCGACAAGCTCAAGGCGACCCGCGGGTTCTGGAGCAAGCTCAAGCGGTTCGTCAAGGACGGCAAGTTCATCTGGGGGGTCTGCAACGGATTCCAGGTGATGGCCAAGCTCGGCATCCTGCCGATGGTCGAGGGCAAGCTCGGCGATCCCGAGATCACCTTGGTGGGCAATGATTCCGGTCGGTTCGAGGACCGCTGGGTGCAGCTCGCCGTCAACCCGGATTCTCCCTGTGTCTACACCCGCGGCCTCAGCGAGATCACCCTGCCGTGTCGGCACGGCGAGGGCAAGATCGTGGCCCGGGAGGACATCAAGGATCGCTTCCTGGCCGGCGGCTACGTCGTGATGCAGTATGCCGACGATACCGGCCTGCCCACCGAGGAGTACCCGCACAACCCCAACGGCTCCGAGGCGGGCGTCGCGGCCGTCTGCGACGAGAGCGGGAAGATCTTCGGGCTGATGCCGCATCCCGAGGCCCATCTCTTCTTCACCAACCATCCCAACTGGACGCACAAGAAGGTCGAGCTCTTCCGCAAGGGCATTCGCACCCTGCCCGTCGAGGGCGAGGGCATGCAGCTCTTCCACAACGCCGTCCGCGCCGCGGTCGAGGAATTCGACCTCAGCGTCCCGGCCGAGGTTACCGAACGTCAACTGGCGTCGCGGTAGGCCCAAAAAAGGTGGGAGGCCGGGGTTGATTCCGGCCTCCTGGGGTGGTGGTGGTGGTGGTGGGGTGGATTGGGTCTTTTACCAGCGTCCGGGGCGCCCCGCCCCTCTGTACATTAGGTGTATGGTCGCTTTTTGCCCAGATCTTTCGTTAAGTCGGCACTAAGAAATTCCCAAGCGGATCGCGGTCGCCGCGCCGCGCAATCGGGCCCTCTGCGCCCACCCGGCCGGGACCCTTCCGGCCGGCACTCCTCGAGTCCCGGCAAGCGGAGCGAGCGAAGCGAAGTTCACGCTAGAATGGGGCAGGAGGGGCGTGCGATGGCGGATCTGCAGGGCAAGAAGGTCGCGATGGTGATCGCGTTCGAGCGGTTTCGCGACGAGGAACTGCTGGCGCCCAAGGCGCTGCTCGAGCGCCACGGAGCGCAGGTTGACGTCATCTCCAGCGGAT
>JAJYIO010000268.1 GCA_021790035.1 bacterium
CGCCGCCTCATCCCGTCCGGATCGCGCCAGGGCATGGCCATACAGGGCATGGACTCCGGCTTCTTCAGGCAGCAGGGCGACGGCGGCCTCGAGTTCTCGCGCCGCCTCCCCCGCGCGGCCTTGCTCGAGCAGCTCCCTGGCGGTCTGGATCCGAGCCCTTGCCTGAAGATCGGTGCTGGGCGTCGGCTTGGCCGTATGGGATGGATCGTCCCAGAGCCCGATCTTGCGATCGTAGATGTCGCGCTTCTCGGGATCGGTCAGGATGTCCACGATCTTGACCATTCGCGCATAGGCTTCGCTCGCCGGGTCGATCCGCCCGGTAGCCCGCAGCTGGTTGAAGCGGGCCCGGATGCGTTCGGCAGGTGCGTCCTGGGGTACTCCCAGGATCTCGTAGAACGTCGGCATACTCTTGCATCCATACCCCGCACATCCACCGTGCTGGCACCGTCCGGGCGCGGTGTCTCGGCTGCCTCAGCTACGAGCGCCTGACTGCGTGTTAAAGGGGCGTTTGCAAATAATTTGCACTCGTCTTGGACAGGCAAGACGTTCGGGAGAATTTCGGTATAAGGCACTCGGGTCAACAGGCGAACCGGAGGGCTGATGATGCTTCCCGTGGACTTCAACGCGAGGCCGGCCGCGAGCAACTCCACGTCTCCGCTGGCCGGCTCGTCGTCGGCTCAAGCCGGCGGCACGGCCCCGACGGGTTCGCCCGCCCTCGGGATCCATCAGGTCTCCGATCGTTCGTCTGCCTTCGGGACGGGTCTGTACGGGGCCTACTCGGCGACGAACCCGAGTGCGGCCGGCCAGCCTTCGATCTGGGGCGCGATGATCGCCGAGGCCAAGAACCTCTGGGCCAAGGCCCGGTCGATGTTGTCCCTGTCGGCGACCGGCGCGGGCTCGACGTCTTCAGCCGAAGGATCGGCCGCGGGGGCCCATCACGGCTCGTCCGCCTCCACCGCGTCAGGCAGGTCGGACTCCTCGGCAAGTGCGACCCTGCCGCCGCGGGTCGCCCACTGGATTGCGCGCCAGAAGGCCAAGATCGCGGCGGCCACCGCGACCGCACAGCGCCAGGACCTGCAGTGGGACAATCCCACCTTCGACCATTCTCAGATCCTCCAGATTTCCGCTGCCGTCAAACAGCAGGAAGCCAATGCCCTGGTTCCCCTGACCGACGATCAGCAGGTCGTGTACGGCACGCTGTCGGCCGACGCCCAGGCTGCCTACAAGCAGCTCACCGGCGAGCAACGGGATCAGTTCGACTCGATCTACCGGGCGGTCGGGGGGCTGTGGAGCGAGCCGACGCAGGCTTCCCTCAAGTCCTCGGCCGGGCTCCAGGAAATTCTGGCCAACGGCGTGATCCTCGACCAGGACAAGGAGCAGAACACGATGCTCTCGGATCTGGCCAGCCGAGTCGGCCAGCCGCTGGCCTCGCAGCTCGATGGCAAGGACGTTGATTCCGAGGGCCAGTTGCAGAATATCGTCAACGACGTCGCTTACCCCGACCAGATCTTCCAGGGCACGAACACGGATGTCTGTGCTTCGGCCGCCTTGCAGACGCTGATGGCCAACAACGATCCCGCGGAGCTGGTTCGGGTCGCCACCGGGCTCGTCTTCGACGGCAAGGTCACGCTGCACGGGACCGACCAGTCCGGCGACGTCATGCATCTTCAGACGGGCGAGCTATGGACCGTGGACGGGGGCCGGAGCAGCACCAGCCAGCTCATCCAGGGCTCCTTCGACCACTATGCCCTCCAGTTCGAGGCCAACCCGCTGGGCGGGGAAGACGACGGTGCTGCCGGAGGGCGCTCGGGAATGGCTGGTGGGGCCGGTGGCGGTCGTTCGGGCCTGGCCGGCGGAGTCGGCGGCGGCCGGATGGGCTTCGGGGGTGGTGTGGGCGGCGGTCGCTCGGGTTTCGCGGGTGGCGTCGGCGGCGGGCGGTCCGGTCTGGCCGGCGGCGTCGGAAACGGTTCTTTCGCCCAGGCTGGAACCGCCGGCACCGGGTCAGGCGAAGGGAGCGTCAGCCAGGGTTTTGCGGTCACCGAGTTCCAGGCCGAGAATCTCTACGAGCACGTGGATGGCGACATGGCCGTTCCCGTCAAGGTCGTGGACCAGAACCGGGATGCCGCGTGGAAGGGCGCCATCGATTCCCTGCAGAACGGCTATCCGCTCCCCTCGATGGTCACCGGCTACGGTCCGGACGGCAAGGTGGTGGGCTTGCACCAGATCACCCTGCTCGACGTCTCGCCCGACGGCAAGCAGATCAAGATCCAGGATTCGAGCGTGGGAAAGGCCATGTGGGTGCCGATCGACAGGGTCAAGGCGGCGGTCCAGGCCATGGTCATTCCGGCCCAGTATGCCGGCGGCACCGGCTGGCAGATCGTGGCCAATCCCGAGAATCCGGGCGACGCCGACGCTAAGTCGGTCGGCGGCGGGCGTGGCGGGATCGGGGGAGGCCAGGGCTAGAGGGCTAGCTGCTGCGTAGCTAGGCACTTCGGGTAGCGAAGATTCCGCATGGAAGATTGCCGTCCGCCAGCCTCCCGTGCGGACGGCATCTTCAGTACGGCGCAGGAGTCGCGTCCGGCTGATCGGGATCCAGCATCGGCGTCGGATAAGGGGAGACCTGCAACGGGCGGGCAGCGGGGGCGAGCAGGCGGCGCGCCCCTTGCGGCGGCCTGAACATCAACACGATGAAGACCAGGATCGCCAGGCCCGCCGCGACGAACAGCGCATTGAAGAGCCGGCGGGTATCTGCGGGAGGAGTCGGGTCGGCCATCAGTTTCCTCCGCGGCGTGCGGAGCCACGCTCGATTTCTCGGGGCCTGTCGTGCAGGTAGGCGAGCACACCATCCATGATGCCCTCGGCGGCGCGCTTCTGGTACCAGGCGGAATCCAGGTGCGCCTCC
The DNA here is from genome assembly GCA_021790035.1 of bacterium. GTDB lineage: Bacteria > Cyanobacteriota > Sericytochromatia > S15B-MN24 > VGJW01 > JAJXWQ01. Next base: position 2,903 of record JAJYIO010000268.1, read on the forward strand.
TCGCCCGGGTTGGAAAGGTAGCCCAGCTCCACCAGGCAAGCGGGCTCGATGGCATACTTCACGACGACGAAGTTGTCCCTGCGCACGCCACGGTCGGGGGCTCCGAGCGATCGTACCAGCGCGTCTTCGATGTCCCGGGCGAGGGGCAGGCTCTTGGGCGTGAAGTAATAGGTCTCGATGCCGTGGATCGCGGGATCGTCGGAATGGTTCATGTGGATGCTGACGAAGACGTTCGACCGGAACTCGTCTCCCAGGTCCACGCGAGGGCGCAGGTCCACCGTGGTGTCGGACGTGCGCGTGAGCTGGACGTCGACACCGTTCTCGAGCATCAGCTGTTCGAGATCGGTGGCCACGTCCAGGGTGATCGACTTCTCCTGGATATCCCCCGGCCCGATGGTGCCGGGATCCCTTCCGCCGTGGCCCGGGTCGATCGTGACGCGGTCCCAGCGGTTGTCCGGAACGAATCTCTGCTGCGGTGGCGAGAGCTGCAAGAGGACCGCCCGGCCGTCGTCGCCGAGCCAGGCTTCGTAGCGCAGGGGACGGTCCATCTCGACCTCCAGTTCGGCCGATCCGCTGGCCGAGGCCGTGCGCACGATCCGGGCTGCCAGGTTTCCGGCGTCGTAATGCCAGGTCGCCGGAATGTCGAGGTCTTTGCCGTCGATGTCGAGGTAGAGGCGGCGACGGTGGCCGCGGCGCTCGAGGCTGTAGGTGATGGGGCGATCCGAAGCGATCCGCAGGATGCAGCTCGCGCCGGCAGGACGAACCGTCACGCCCGGCCGCAGGACGTCTGGCGGCAACGGACCGGGCGGGAAGGCGCCCGCATCGTCGGGCCGAGCGTTCGCCGAGGCTCGGGGGGCCGGGGTCGAAACCTGTGGACTCGGTCGCAGGGAGGCGGAGGCCTGGGCTCGTGCCGACGCCGCCGTCATGGCCAGCGCGACGAGGCTGACCGCAACCGTGCGGCCAACCTCGCCGCAGATCGTTCTAGCGTACAATTCCCGGCATCCATACCCCCGCGTGAGGGTGACGAAACCGGACTATAGCGTGGCTTCGATCTCGGCCATCACGTCATCCGGGATCTCGAAGTTGGAACCCACCTTCTGCACGTCGTCGAGTTCGTCGATGCGTTCGATGAGCCGGAGCACCTTGCGCGCCGTCTCGGGATCGCCGATGGCGATCGTGGTACTGGGGATGTCGGCCGTGCCAGCGGATTCGACGCCGAATCCCTTGGCCACCATGCCGTTCTGCACGGTCTCGAGGTCCGATGGCGCACACAGGACCTCGAAGGAGTCACCCTGCGGACGGACATCGTCGGCCCCAACCTCGAGCGCAGCCTCGAGCACGGCGTCTTCCGTGAGCGAGTCCTCGGCGTTCTCGAGGATGATCTGGCCCTTTTCGGTGAAGAGGTAGCTGACGCAGCCGGTCTCCCCGAGGTTGCCCCCCGCGCGGCCGAAGGCCGTACGCAGGTCAGCGGCCGTGCGATTGCGGTTGTCGGTGTAGGCGCGGACCAGCACCGCGACCCCGCTGGGCCCGTAGCCCTCGTAGATGACCTCCTCGAGCATGTCCGAACCGGCGCCCCCACCGCCCTTGGCGATCGCGCGCTTGATGTTGTCGTTGGGCATCCCGCCCTTGCGCGCAGCCTCCACGGCCGTCCGCAGTCGGAAGTTACCGGCTGGATCCGATCCGCCCATGCGGGCGGCCACGATGATCTCGCGGGACAGCTTGGTGAAGGAAGCCCCCCTGGCCGCATCGTTCTTGGCCTTGTCG
>JAJYIO010000269.1 GCA_021790035.1 bacterium
CCCGCTACTCGCCGGCCGGGACCGCCATCCAGCTCCGGGCCCGACAGGAAGACTCCGTCGTCCGGATCGAGGTGACGGACCACGGGCCAGGGATCGACGAGGCGACGCGCTCGCGACTGTTTCAGCCGTTCACCGTGGGCGAAGACTCGGCGGCGAAAGGCGGGATCGGGCTCGGGCTGGCCATCAGCCGCGGCCTGGTCACGGCCATGCAGGGCACGATCAGCGTCGACACCCAGGTAGGCCAGGGGTCGACGTTCTGGTTCACGCTCCCGGTTGGCACCGACCTGGTTCCCCGGTAAGGGCGCCGATCCGGGCCAGGAACCGGGGAATATCGAGGGGCTTGGAAAAATACTCGGTCACCCCGAGTTCCAGCGCTCGATGGGTATCGACCGGCAAGGCGTAGGCCGAGGTGACCACGATGGGAATGTCCGCGGACGCGGGATCGCGGCGGAGAATTTCGATCGCCGAATACCCGTCGCGGCCCGGCAAACGAAGATCCATCAAGATGAGATCCGGACGAAAGGCCAGCGTCTCCTCGAGAATTTGCTCGGCATCCTCCAGCGCGACGATCTCGTAACCCTGCTGAGCCAGCAATCCCGCCAGCAACTTTCGGTTCGCCAGGTTGTCCTCGACTACCAAAATGCGTGCCATGTGTCTTCTTTCGTACGGAACTAGTGCCCTGGCCAAGCCAACCGGATCAGCCAACCAAACGGGATCTGCCCCCGCCCCTATCGAGGAGACGGGGGGCGTCCCGGCAATCTCTTCTACGCCTCAAAACAGCGCGTACTCGTCCTCCACCGGACTTTCGAGCGTCACCTTCAGGACCGCCTGCCCTCGCTGCCTTTCGACCTCGGAGCTGAAACGCGCGGCAATGCGTTCGAGCCACGTGGAGCTTACCGGGGCGTCCTCCTGGAGGCAACCAATCGAGCGCAGCTGCACCGCCAGCGCCCGGGCATCGCGAATCCAGTCGTCCACCGAAAGATAGCCTCGAGCACTGTCCGGTAGCATCCTGGCCGACTCGTCCATCGCCGCTGCCATGGCATCGACCTGAGCGGCGGCCAGAGCGATGACGCGGCCGGTACCTTCGTCGGACGACCTCGTGGCGGCTTCGTCCAGATCCGCGATCCCGTGATCGAGGACCTGCTGGATGAGGTCGTCGTTCTGGAGGGCCCCGAAGACCCGGGGAGCGTCGAGCGTCGACATGCTCCCGACGGCGGCGGTCAGCGACGCAAAGCATCTGGCGGCACCTTCCTTGAGGCTCCGCAAGGAGGCCGCGGCTCCGGACAGGTCCAGCGAAGCGGGCGACAGCCCTGGGCTGGGCGCCGCCGGCCGAGGGGCGAGGGGGGACGCCACGAAGTCCTGGGAGGCCACCGGGCCCGGTCCGCGCTCCCGGGCGACCTCCCAGAGGCGAATCACTCGGTCCTTCAGCGCCAGGATGACCGTCATCATGTCCTTCGACAGCTCGGCCGATTGGCGGGTGCGGTCGGAAAGCTGACGCGCCCCCTCGATCTGGTCGATGGAGACGAACGAGACCTCGTGCGTGTAGTGATGCATGCCCGAGATGGTCTCCTGGACCAGCTTCACCTCGGCCTCCTGGCCGTGGGACGCCTCCCGCAACTTGCCGAGCACCTGACGTCCCGACTCGAAGCTCTGCGTGAGATCGTCGGCGCGCTGGATCTGTGCATCGACCGCTCGACCGATCCGGTCGATCAGGGCCACGGTCTCCTCGAAGCACCGATGAACCTCGCGCAAGGCCCGGGTCGACTGCCCGGAGCGCTCGTGTCCCTGGCTGGTCACCTCCACGCCGCGGCGGATCGCCCCGTGGGCCTGGGCCATCTCGGCCGTCAGGCTCTGGAGTTGCTGACCGATCCAGGTGGCCGCCTGGTTGGACTGGACGGCGAGCTTTCCCACCTCCTCGGCAACCACCGTGAATCCGCGTCCGTGCTCTCCGGCCCGGGCAGCTTCGATCCGGGCATTCAGAGCCAGGAGCTTGGTCTGGTCAGCGATGTCGTCGATCGCTTCGGCCTTGCGAGAGATCTCGTGGGTGGCGCGGTTGAGGCCCTCGAAAAGATGGGCCAGGGTCTCGATGACCGCGCCGATTTCAGCCATGCCGGCATCGACCTCGGCCGCGGCCCGATCGCCCTGCCCTGCCGCATCCAGCGCGACGTGCGCGCTCTGCCGCACCGCATGGGAAGCTCTCAGGACCTCCTCGATGGCATCGCGCAGCTGGCCATTGAGCGCCACGTTGGCCTCGGTCTGGAGATCGAACTCCTCGAAGCCAGCACGGATCTCGGCGATGGATTCGACCACCCGCGTCACGGCCGCGATCATGCCTTCGCTGCTCTGCGACAGGTTGCTGATTTCAGAAAAGACCTTGTCGATCCCTGCCTCCAGCGACCGCATCGAGGATGCATTCTTCTTGCTCGATTCCAGAACGCCCTGGCTGGACAGCATCAGCTGCTGGAAGCCCTCGAGCAGACTCCGGCTCTCCTCTTCGACCGCATCGAACAGGCTCGTGTCCTCAAGAGGAGGCACCACGTCCACTGCGGTACTGGCGAGCGCGGGCGCCACGTTCCGCGACCGATGCCAGGCCACCACGTAGCCGACCAGGAATCCCAGACCCGCCCCGACCGCCCACGAGATCTCAACGAGCAAGGACATGCTGGCCCCCCTCGATTCCTGGCGGCCGACCCGCCGACCGGATCGTTGCCTCTAGCTGCGAACCGCCGCCAGCATCGCCCGCCGCGCTCGGGAGTCCCTGATCATCGAAGATCTCGCTCCGGTACACGTTTTCGAGGCTGCGCCGGAGCATGTCGCCGACTCCGTCCACGATCGGATCTCCGTGGCCCGGGAAGACGATCTTCAGGGGCAACGCCGCCAGCGTCTCCAGGGTGCGGACGAACGAACGAGAGTAACTTCCGCCAGGCATCATGAGGTTCAACGCCGTGTCTCCCGAAAACAGGGCGCCGTCATCGGGCCCGTACAGGCAGATCGAGTCGTTGGAGTGCCCCGGCGAGTAGATCACGTAGAAATCCCGATCGCCCATACGCACGCACTGGCCATCTCGGATGCGCTTGCAGCGCGGATCGTGATGGCTGTAAGCCCAGATTTCTGGCTCGAACTCCTCGGCGATGCGCGCTACCCCACCGCTATGGTCGAAGTGCGAGTGCGTCAAGACCACCTGCTGCACCGGTCGCTTGCCCACTCCGGTGGCCAGCGAACGCAGCTCGCTGACCACGGCTCCGTTGGCCCCGGCATCCACCAGGGTGTTGACGTCGGACAGATGATTCCAGTCGCCCCGAATCAAATACACCTCGGAGCTGTAGACCGAGGGATCCTTCCGCAGGCGAAGGACTCTCACGCCGCAACCTTCCGGAAAAGCTGGGCATTGGCGGTGACCTGCTCGAACAGCGGCTCGACTTCGGGCGGCAGCTTCTGGGTCTGCTCGGTGGCGAGGAATCCGCCGGGAGCCAGGGCCGAGTGGAACATCTTCAGCACTTCCACGCGCTCCTCGGGCTGGAAGTGCAAGAGCACGTTCTTGCACAGCACGAGCCCGAAATCATCGCCGACCTTTTGCAAGCTCAGCAAATCGTGCTTTACGAAGACCACCCGGCTGCGGATCGCCTCGACCAGCTGCATGGATTCCGGGTCCTCGGTCGCCTCGAAGTAGCGCTCCTTGATATCTCCCGGAATCCGAGAGAGTTCAGCTGCCGGGTAGACCCCCGCCGCGATGATCGGCGCGAAAAGATCGCACGTATCCATGTCCGATGCCGTGATTCGCACGTTTCGGAAGGAAAAGTGACCGATCTGCTCGGCCAGGACCATCGCCAGGGAGTATGGCTCCTGACCCATCGCGCAACCGGCATCCCAGATGCGGATGCGGCTCGAACCCGCGGTGTAGGGGATGAAATGAGCCGCGATCTGCTCGAGGGTGAGCAGATCTCTGAAGAAGTACGTGAATGCCATGATTATCCCCATTTCCGATCGGCAACGCCGATCTCGGAACGCGCCAGTTCGGCCTCCTCGACCAGGCGCGCCGCATCGAGGATGAGGGCCAGGCGACCATCGCCCAGGATGGTCGCACCGGAGAGTCCCGCGATCCCCTTGTAGAGCCGCCCCAGCTGCTTGACCACCGTCTGGATCTGCCCCACCACGCGATCGACGGCAAAGCCGACCAAACGATTTTCTACCGCGGCGATGACGATCTGCTCGATCGCCTGGCCGGGCCCAGGAATGTCGAAATGCTCCCGCAGCCGGATGTAGGGAACGATGGAGCCCCGCAGGTTGACAGCCCGGCGCCGATCGGAGCCCTGGGTGCGATCGTTGAGTTCGATGCACTCGGTGACCGATGCCAGCGGCAGCACGAAAGAATCTTCCCCGACCGCAACCAGCAGACCCTCGATGATGGCCAGCGTCAGTGGTAGCCGAATGCTGAAGGTCGTGCCCCGGCCGCGCTCGCTGGTGACCTCGAGGCTGCCCTGAAGCGCATCGATCGTCCGGTTGACCACGTCCAGCCCGACCCCTCGGCCCGACAGATCCGTGACGTTCTCGGCGGTGCTGAGCGTCGGAGTCATCGCTGCGACCTGTTTGGGCGTCGCCGACGCGGCAGTCGCACACAGGTCCGGGCCCCGCTTCCACGGCGCCCCCGTCCACTTCGACAT
>JAJYIO010000270.1 GCA_021790035.1 bacterium
ATCACCGAGGGTATCCCGACGCTGGACATGGTGCGCGTGTACGAGGTCCTCAAGCACAGCAAGAGCCGGCTGATCGGCCCCAACTGCCCCGGCCTCATCAGCCCCAAGGAGGCCAAGGTCGGCATCATGCCCGGTCACGTCTTCTCGGCGGGCCCCGTGGGCATGGTGTCGCGCTCGGGCACCCTCACCTACGAGATCGCCAAATCCCTGACCGATGCTGGCCTCGGACAGAGCACGGTCGTGGGCATCGGTGGCGATCCGATCATCGGCACGCCCTTCATCGACGCGATGCGCGCCTTCGAGGCGGATCCTGCCACCGAGATCGTGGTGATGGCCGGCGAGATCGGTGGGTCGGACGAGGAGACGGCTGCCGAGTACATCCGCACGATGACCAAGCCGGTGATCGGCTTCATCGGCGGGCGCACCGCGCCTCCGGGCAAGCGGATGGGCCACGCCGGGGCGATCGTCTCGGGCAACAAGGGCACCGCCAAGGGCAAGGTCGAGGCCTTGCAGGCCGCTGGAGTGCCGGTCGCGGACATCACGGACGAGATCCCGGGTCTGGTCCGCGAGCGTCTCAAGGGCCGGATCGGCGCCGCCGTCTAGACCTGCTTCAGATGGCCTGCCCGCCGGTAATCCGGTCGGCAGGCCATCTCTTTGACTTCACCAGACTCGTTTCAGCTAGATCTGGCCGTCGCGAGGCCAATCGCGATGGAACGGGTCTAGAACCCCCAGGTCAAGCCTGCCTGGACGAAGGGCCCCCCGATGCGGAAGGACGGCAGCGTGCTGGGCGCCGTGACGGGTCCACCGCTCAGATCCGGCGACCAGGTGGAAACCTCGAAGGGCGTCATCCATCCGATGCTGGCCGACAGCTTGAAGCCCAATGGCAGCGCCAGTCGTGCCCCGAGCGCTCCCAGGGCGTGGTAGGAATCGGCGTCGAGGGTCGTCCCGCCCTGGTTCATGGCGTAGAGATCGGTCTCGGCGCCGATCGAGGCATCGAGCCAGAAGATCTCGGGGATCAGTTCGATCTGCGGGTCGAGGTGGGCCCCCAAGGAGAGCGCTCCGATGCCGGCGCTGTCGCTCAAGTAGCCCAGGTCGACCACGAGGTCCGGTCCGTCGGCTCCCGACTCGTTGAGGTGGAACTCGATCGTGTTCAGGAGGCTCTGGAGGCCTCCCGTGGCGATCGTGGCCCGGCCTGCAAAACCGATTCCGAGATTGCCCTGGAGCACGGGCACGGGATCCTCGATCACGCGCTGTCCCGCGGCGAGGTGGTAGAAGCCCTGGATCAGGCGGCCCTGGCAAGAGTCGGGAAAGACCCGATCCACCCGGACGAGGGAGTCGGGATCGGAGGTGGCGTGAAAGTAATAGCGGGCCTTGACGCCCTGGTCCCACCCGGCGTCGAGAGTGATGTCCCGCCCGTTCTTGCTAACCACGGTCGCCCGCAATGGATAGAGTTCGCGCAGGCGGAGGACGAGCGATCGGGCAACCACTTCGAGAGCCTTGCTCTCGGCCTGCCAGTTCGACGCCATGCTGACGGCGCCCACCCAGAACGGGAGGGTCTCCTCGTGCCCGCTTCGCGCATCGTAGATCCGGATGTCCGCCCTCACGTTGGCCCCGAAAGACACCCTCTCGCGAGTGGTCCGAACGATCAGCTCGTGGTGGGGCCAGTAGCGGCGCCGGGTCTCGCTCGTGACTTCCTGCCGCTGTCGCCAGTCCCGGGCGCCTTCGACTTCGGGGATGATGAGGAGGGAAGCGCCAAGGGAGTGGGTCAGCTTGCCGAGGGAACCGGGGTCGGTCTCGACGCCCTGGGTCTGGCCGCGCAGGGCTGCCTGCACCTGACCTTCCGGCACGATGCGGAAGCGGTCGAGGTCCGCGATGCGATTCGACAGCATCTCGGCCAGCCGCCAGTCGGCCCGGCCTGGCCACCCACTGCCCACGACGGCTACCACCGGCTCGCTTGACGTGGGTGGGGGCGCCGCCCGCCCGCTCGTGGCGAGCGGGCCTCCGAGGGTAGCCAGCATCGTCAGGGCACCAAGGAACAGGCGTGTGACCGTGGGGCCTGGCCGGTTGAACATCGACATTCTTGGGATGCTACGGGAGCAAAACGCCCAGGGGACCATCCGTCAGATTGCGCGGCTCCGAGCCCTGCGTCAAGCGAGCGGCGGCAAGCGACCCGGCGATCGAGGCGCTACTGTATGCGGTATACCCGCGTCTTGAGCGTCGAGGGCAGGTGCAGGAGGTCGCCGGTCTCCATGTCCTTTATGAAGCTCCCCCCGAACTGGCGAATGCGGGCTTCCTTCGCCATCTGTCCGACCTTGTCGGCCGTCCGGGAAGTGACCTCGAGCGCACGCACCACCCGGTGGTTCCGGTAGACGACGAAGTCGAGTCTGCGGCTCTGTCGGGTCTGCACATCGCGGACGATCGACCCGCTCGAATCGCGAAGGTAGGGCTGTCGCAGGATCCGGTAGCCGTCTTCTTGCGGAAACAGCCGACCCAGCTCGCCCATCACCAGGTCCTCGCGGGCGGCCCCGATTTCCTGGTTGATCGCGATCGCTGGCTGGCCCTTGGCCTTCTCGCCGAGCGCGGAGAATAGCTTCATGATCGCGGTGGTCCAGGGTCTGGCGGCAGCGCTGGCGGCGGCTGCGTCCTTCGTTGCAGCCTTCGTGGCGGTGCGGCCAAGTATGCTGACGTCCCGTCCCAGGATGGCTCGTGCCGCGCCTTCGTCGGCGATGCGCTCGCCCAGGGCCATGACCTTCTTGCGCAACTCGGGCTCGACCTTGCGGAGCCCGGCACAGGCCAGATTCAGTACCGCGTCGCCCATCCTCTTCCGTTTCTCCCCGGCGGGCGCTCTGGCGAGCGCTCGACCCAGTAGGTATCGGGGGGTGGCGTGTAATCTTTCTTATGGATGGGTTAACTTGTGGGATCCGGCAGCAAGGGCACGGCGAGCATTGACCCGGGCGCTCGCGAAGGCTAGAGTGCTCCCCGTCAGAAACGGCCGGCTCCGAGGAATCCACGTGGGGAGGAACGTCATGGCTGCGATGGGCCGATCGATCGCCGCAGGGGCGATCCTGGCCGTCGGCCTCGCGGCATGCGGGTCGGCGGGGGGGAGTCCCGTGATGGCCGCTCCCGCACCGATAGAGCGTTCCCGGGTGACGATGGCGCTCGTTCCCTCGGCTGGCCCCGAAGGCCGGTCGGATGTCGCAAGCTCCTGGTCAGCGCTGCCCGTGACGGACGCCCGCCCGGTTTCGGTGGCGCTCACGATGTATGTCCGGAACTGGGCCCTGGTCCGTGACGTCCGGAGGGTGGCGCTGACCGGCCGCAAGCAGGTCGTGCGATTCGGCGGAGTCGTGGCCCACCTCGATCCGGCGCCCCCGCTGCTCGATCTTCCCGCGGCCATCCTCGCCAGCCGCTTCACGGACGATCTCGGGGACCGCGGACAGATGCTGGCACGCTATGCCGGCCGCACCGTCGAGATCTACCTGCCCGGGGCCAAGAATCCCGTATCGGCCACGCTGCTGAACACGACCTCCGGACCGCGCTACCGGGCCGGGGACCGCCTGTACTCGGTGCCCGACGACCGCGTCGTGCTTCCGGTTCTTCCGGGGGTGTCGCTCGCACCGACCCTCTGGTGGCAGGTACATGCCGCCAGGCCGTGGACGGGCCTGGCGACAGCATCATACACGGCGACCGATATCGGCTGGACCAACGAGTACTCGCTGCGGACCGACGCAACCCAGACGTCGGGCGACTGGGCCCAGTGGGCTACCCTGTCCAACCATTCCGGCGCCGCCTTTGCCGACGCCCGGATCGCGCTGGTCGCCGGTCAAGTTCGCCGGGGTGGGTCGATCTTTCCGTTCGCCGAGAAGATGACGACGGCAGCACCGGCGATGGCCATGCCGGCCCCGGCGGTGCTGCCGCAGGAGTTCGCGGCCCGATACGAGTATCTGCTTCCCGAACCGCTCACGTTGCCCGACGATTCGAGCCAGAGGGTCGAGCTCGCGGAGCAAAAGGGAGTGGGGCTGGCGCGGTCGTTCCGCTTCGAGAATTCGGTGGCGCTGTTTCCCGAGCCGCCCGCGCCGTCGCCACAGGAGGCTCGGATCCGCCTCACGATCGTCCGGGGTGACGCGGGGCCTCTGGCCGGGCCCCTCCCGGGGGGCCTCGTGACCGTCTACACGCCGGATCGCCAGGGCGCCGAGGCGATCGCTGGCCAGGCCACCCTGCTTGATACCCCGGCTCGCGTGCCGGTCCATCTCGACCTGGGGCAGGCATTCGGCGTCACGATGGTGCGCAAACAGACCCGGTTCGAGACCCGCCCCGACGGGAGCCGCGAGCTGGCCTTCGAGCTGGGGCTTTCCAACCGCCAGGATGTCGTGGCCCCGCTTGAAATCGTCGAGCACCTGCCCGGGGACTGGGCGGTCGTCTCGGCCTCGACGACATACACCCGACCCGACGCCACGGATCTGCGATTCTCGCCCGTGCTGGCCCCTCACTCCGACGCGACCGTTTCCTACGAGATCCACGTCAAGCCGCAGCGCCCACCTGGATTCTGAGCGTTTTGCGGTGCACCTCGTGAGCCCCGGCATTCCGCGCTCCAGCTTCACGACCTCGCGGACGGCTACGTGGTGAGAGA
>JAJYIO010000271.1 GCA_021790035.1 bacterium
CCAGCATGCTCGAGGTGATCCGGCAGGATTACGTTCGGATGGCGCGTGCCAAGGGGCTTTCGGAACAGGTCGTCATCATGAAGCACGCCTTCCGCAACGCCCTCATTCCGCTGATCACTCTGATCGCGCTGTCGTTGCCAGGCTTGCTGGGCGGGGCGATCATGACCGAGCAGATCTTCGGGTGGCCGGGCGTTGGTCGCCTGTTCTTCCACGCGCTGGCCGAGAGCGACTACCCCCTCATGATGGCCATCTTGACCATCTCGGCGGTCGCGGTCGTCGTCTCCAACCTCCTGGCCGACATCGTGTATGCAACCCTCGATCCGCGTATCCGCTATGACTGAGCAGGTTCACGGGGATTGGAAGACGTCCGCCCGGCGCGGAAATCCGCCAGGCGCCCGCGCAGCATGCACGGCACGTACATGAGCAGGCACCGTAGCGGGGGACGAAGCATGACGGAATGGATGAGGGTCGACCCTGTTCAGGGCCTGGCGTGGCTGAAGGCCGTCGGCTTCAAGAGCCGGGAGCAAGCATGAGCACGAGTTCGTCGTCGACCGCGGTCCGGGAGCAAGCTCCCGAGCAGGTGATGCCGCCCGCCGAACCATTCATGAAGATGGTGGTCCGGCGCTTTCTGAAGCACCGCCTGGCCGTGCTCTCTCTTGGCGTGCTCGTGTTCTTGATCCTGGCGAGCCTCATCGGCCCGCACTTCTTGCCCCGTTTCGACGCGCTCGACCTCAACAATCCCAACCAGGCCTGGCCCTCTCTGGCCCATCCGCTGGGCACCGACGAACTCGGCGAGGACGTCCTGGCGCGCCTGCTGGTGGCGGGCCGGTTCTCGCTGTTCGTGGGTCTCACGGCGGCCTTCCTGGGCGTCATCATCGGCACGATCGTCGGCGCGATCTCGGGCTACTTCGGCAAGATAGTGGATACCATCGGGATGCGGGTGACCGACATGTTCCTTACCATCCCGCTCTTGATGCTCTTGATGGTCCTGTCGTCCTTCACCCGCGGCAAGACCTTCGTTCCGTTCCTCCCGCAGGACCTCCAGCAGCTCCCCATCATCGTGGCGATCATCGGGACCACGAGCTGGATGGGAGTGGCTCGTCTGGTCCGCGGCGAGTTCCTGGCCCTGCGCGAGCAGGAGTTCGTCGAGGCCTCGCGTGCGGTCGGCGGCAAGTCGGCCTGGATCATCGTCCGCCACATGATCCCCAATGCGATGGCCCCGATCTTCGTCGCGGCCACGCTGTCCGTCGGCGACGCCATCCTGCTCGAGAGCGCGCTCTCGTTCCTCGGGATGGGCATCCAGCCGCCGGTCCCGACGTGGGGCAACATGCTGACCAACGCCCAGCAGTACATGATCTCCACCCCGTGGCTGGCGGTCTACCCGGGCGTGATGATCTTCCTGGTCGTCGTCTCGATCAACTTCATCGGCGACGGCCTGCGCGACGCCCTCGATCCCAAGCTGAAGGGCCGGTAGTCCCGGATCGCACTCGGATCCCGAGGGACTGCCGGTTCGCCTCGCCTCGGTCCGATCTGACCGCAGCGAGGCAGCATGACCGAGCAGATCGCGAGCGCCTGCAAGGCCACGATTGAGACGTGCTCTGCGGGCAAGCTGCTGCATCGCGCCACACCTTCGGTCGAATCTTGTTCGACCGCATCGGCGAGGCCGGTGGGCAACCCATCGGAACTCTCCGGGACCAAAGTAGCGTCGGGGCGGGAATCCGCTTCCCATCGAACAGAAGATCGCCCGGTCGTTGAGGGTGCCTAGACCGAGTTTCGGTTGACTTGAACCCGAGCGCGCCCGCAAGAACCTGAAGCCGAAGCGTACTTTGGTACGTGCGGCGAGGGGGCGCGGACGTAAGCCGAGGTCAGGTCAACCTGAAACAGGCCTATGAGGCCGGGGGCTCGCTGGCCGTGAAGGTCGTCTGGTTGCTGCCCGAGACCGGCTTGGCGATGTAGGGCTCCTCGCCGTACTGCAGCACCGTGTCGAACGGCAGCCAGGCATAGCCGGCATCGCCCCAGCTGGTGCCCCAGTGGTTGCGGATGAGGAAGAGGCCGCCGCCGGGCTGGCTGGTATCGACCTGGTAGCCGACGAGGAGGATGGAGTGGTAGCCCGTCTGGTCGGTCTGGCCGTGGTAATCGGCGATGATGTTGTTGTTCTGCGCCAGTACCGTGGGATCCCAGGCCGGCTCGTAGCAGGGAACCGCGACCATGATGGGATTGCCGTCCGACAGGGCCTGCTTGAGGCTGGGCAGGTCGTCCTTGAGCAGGTAGAACTGCAAGAGGTCCGTGCCGAGCGAGACGCCGCCAGGACTCGTGAGCTCGCCCGCCAGGCCCGAACCCAGCCAGCCCGGCGCCACCTGGGAGGGGGCTGCCGTTGGGGGATTGACGGGAATCGGATCCTCGTAGGGGGCGACCGATTCCTCGGGAACGCCCTGGCCGGCCGGGATGTATGGCAGGGAAGAATCGGGGTTGGGATTGCCCTGCGGGGTCAGCAGCGGAACCAGCTCGTGCGGATAGGTACCATCGTCGGTCCAGAGGCTCGAGGCGTGGATCTTGGACTTGACGTCGAGATGATAGAGCCAGTCCAGGAACTCGGGTGAGTGGACGCGACCGGGATAGTAGTAATCGAGGAGCTCGCAGGCGCTGAAGATCACACAGGTACCGCGCTGGCCCTGGTCCCGGATCGCCCCGAGCTGGTAGCCGGACGGTGCCGACTGGCGCAGATCCACCGTGACGGGCAAGCCGTCGGGCCCGAGGGGAGCGGTGGTCGGTGCGGTGGTCGGCTCCGCGGTCGGCGTGATGGTTGGAGCGGGCGTGGGCGTGGTGGTGCTGCCGCCCTGGTTGCCCGAGTCGTAGATCATCGGAAGCGTGTCGTACCAGGCCGCAGACGCGTGCGCCGGCGAGAACAGGTCGTTGATGAGCGTCGCGACCTCGCCCCACTCGCTGGCCGGCGTGACCGAGCCCAGGCCATAGGTGGTGGTGGACAGCAGGCCGAAGGTCCCTCCCTGCACCGTGATGGACTGCACGGTATCTGGCAGCTGCAAACCGATGGCGTTGGTTCCCATCGTCGCCTGCATGGCGGCGAGCACCTGGGTGACGGATGCGGCCTTGTCGAGTGCCGCACCGAGATTGGGATCCGCCAGATCGACGAGCGGCCCCACGGCCTTGATCAGGGCGTCGACTACCGGGTTGGAGAGGACCTTCTTGGCGGCCTCACACGACGTCGTCAGAAGCGAGCATGCGATCAAGGCGGGCAAGACGATGCGACGCAAGGGGCGACACCTCAGCAGGCAATGGGGGGTCCCTGAACACTCTTTCTACCCGAAATTGCCAGCCTGCCCATGCGATACGGTCCTGGCCCGCAACATTCCCAGATTCGCTTCAGCTAGACCTGACCGCCGCAAGGCCGAGCGCGCCCGCAAAACCGCGATCGAGACCTGCCCGGCGAGCAGGCGAGATGAATGGCTGCGGATGTAAGCCGCGATCTGCCGGCCATGCGTCGGCCGAGGGGGTCAGAACTCGTCGGAACGGGTCTCGCATCCACGGCGTAGAATGGCGAGCGAAAGAAGGACTGACGGCATGACAGACGACATCGTGATCCTCGACGGCGCCAGGACGGCCTTTACCGAGTTCGGCGGCAGCCTCAAGGACTGGTCGCCGACCATGCTCGGGGTGGTCGCGGCCCAGGCCGCGATGCAACGATCCGGAATCGACCCCTCCGAGATCGACGACGTCGTCTTCGGCAACGTCATCCAGTGCACCCAGGACGCCGCCTACCTGGCCCGTCACGTGGCCCTGCGCGCGGGCGTCCCGGAAGAAACACCCGCGCTTACCGTCAACCGCCTCTGCGGATCGGGACTCCAGGCGATGGTGAGCGGCGCCCAGAACCTGCTGTCGGGCGAAGCCACGGTCGTGCTGGCCGGGGGCGCCGAGAGCCTCTCGACGGCTCCTTACACGGTGCCCCGGGCTCGCTGGGGTCAGACGATGGGCAACATGCCCTTCGTCGACACGCTCTGGAGCGCCCTCACCGACGCCTACGTCGACACCCCGATGGCGATCACGGCCGAGAACCTGGCCGCCAGGTACGGCATCACGCGCCAGGATCAGGACGACTTCGCGCTGCGCAGCCACCAGCGCGCGGCGGCGGCGATGGCCTCCGGTCGGCTGGCGGCCGAGATCGTACCCATCGAGATCCAGACCAAGAAGGGCACGCAGATCGTCTCGAGTGACGAGCACGTCCGCGCGGACACGTCCGCCGACGCCCTCGCCAAGCTGCCGGCCCGGTTTCGCAAGGATGGCTCGGTCACTGCCGGCAATGCCAGCGGCATGAACGACGGCGCCGCGGCCGTGGTCGTGACGACCGCCCGCAAGGCCGCCGAGCGCGGGTGGAAGCCGCGGGCCCGGCTCGTGGGCTGGGCCACTGCGGGCGTGGATCCGGCCTACATGGGCATCGGACCGGTTCCGGCCACGCAGAAGGCGCTCAAGCGCGCCGGCCTGACTCTCGACCAGATGGACGTCATCGAGGTGAACGAGGCCTTCGCAGCCCAGGCGCTCTCGGTCGCCCGGGCGCTCGGCC
>JAJYIO010000272.1 GCA_021790035.1 bacterium
CGCGCCTTGGCGAGCTCCTGGACCTCGGCGCCCATGCCGTCGAGTCGCTTCTTGAGCTGGGCCTCGAGCGCATCGGCGCGACCGCGCTCGCGCTCGGCTGCCTTCCTGGCCTTCTTGCCCTTCTTGACGGCCGGGGTCTGCGCGGCATCAGCCCGGTCGCCGACATGGTTCAGCTCGCCAGGGGCGCAGTCGCTGACCGTGGTCCCCTTGGCGTCGGGCTCGGTGACGGTCTTGCCGGCGTTACGAGCGGCCTTGGCCGCCTTCCTGGCGTCCTTCTTGGCGCGCTTGGCATCCTTGCGGGCGGCCTCTGCCTTCTTGCCCTTCTTCTTGGATTTCTTCTTGCTCTTCTTGATGAACTTGGCAAACGCCGCGCTGATCGCGTCCACCTTCTTGCTCAGGGCGTCGATGCCCATGCTCGTGGTCTTGTCGCCAGGCACTTCTCCGGCCATGGGTTCCTCCGTCTCGTGGTCGCCGTCTACCTGTTCCGCCGCGTCGAGGCGGAGTCGCACGTCGGGGCCGGCGCGGCCCTTGTGCGTCACCGCGAGGTGGTTGTAGTTGATGTTCGTCTGGCGGGCGTCGTAGTGCTGGCCCTGCCACTGGCCAGGCTGCATGAGCAGGTCGCAGTCGTAGCCGCTCGAGAGCTCGACCTGCGAGCCGTCGTCGATGCGCTGGATCAAACCGCTGTCGGTCACCGTGAGCCCGACCAGGATCTTGCCGTCCGGCTGGGGCTGCACGCTGTCGCCGGTCATGCCGCGGGCGTAGGTACGGGCATTCTTGGCGTCCACCATCACCGGCGGATGCTCGTCCGTCACCGGGACGCCGATCAGCGTGCCCAGGGAATCGGCCTTGAGGACGTCGTCGGGATGCCGCAGTTCGCGGCGGATCGTGCCGTCCGGCAGGACGTAGGTGAAGACCCCGATCCTGGTTGCGAATCCGTCGACCCGCATGAAGCCCTGCCGGGTCATCTCGACCGAGCCGACGGCTCCGCGATCGATCCGGTGGACGCGAACCGAGTCCACTCGCGGTTGGCAGTCCTTCTTCTCCCACGGCGGCACGATCCCGCGGTCGTTGAAGGCCTCGGCCATCTTCCGGTAGTAATGGGCGATGTGGGCCTTGACCTTGGCCCGGTCGGTCTCCGGCATGTCGACTCCGCCGCGGCTGCCCTCGATGAGCGCGGCTGCCGAGAAGACGCCCCTCGGAACTGCTACCAGCTTGCCGTGGACCACGTCGGCGTACTTGAGCTTGTATCCGCCGAAGTCTTGCTTGTGCTCCGGGTCGACCCAGAAGAAGGCGCGGGCGTACCGGTCCCAGTCGATCTTGTCCTTGTCGGCGCTCCCGTCTGAAGACGCCCACTTCCGGATGCGCCAGAGCGTGCCCTCGTCTTGGTTGGAATGTTCGCGATCGTTGAGGATCGGCAGGTCCGCGTACGGCGTGGCGCCGTCGTCTCGCCCCCTGCTGTCCACGTAGGCGCCGTGCTGCTTGTCCTGCTGCTGACGCTTGGGATCCACGTCGTAGCCGACGAACGCCGAGATGATGCCCGCCGTGCTGGGCATCAGCGGTGCGGGCAGCTTCTTGGGGTCGAACCAGCCGGCCTTCTCGGACTCCTGAAGGTCGACCAAAAGAGACCCGCTCGGCTTGGCGAAGCCAAACGCCACCCCGTAGCCGCCCGGGAAACCGAACGAGTGGGACCGGCCATCGGGCTGCGCCGACAGCCCGCTCTCCTCGAGGAGCTCCCGCACCGCCGCCGCGTAGAAGGTCTCGCCATCTTCCTTGGCCCCGCCGGGCAGGTGCCAGAGCCCGGGAAAGAGCTTGGCGTCCTCGCCGCGCTTCAGGAGCAGGACCTGGCCCTGGCCGTTGAACACGACCGCGCGCACGCTCGGCGGCCAGTTCGGCCACGAGGTGATGTCGCTGCCGGTGCCGAAGAACATGCCGTCGCTCCTGTCTGGGATGGGGCTGTGTGCGCGATCAGGCTGCCGGCCGATCGGCGGCTGGCCGAGGATGCCGGCGATCATCTCGGCCGTTCCAGGGTGCAGGTCGTCCGGCAGATCGTCCGGCGCGAACCACCGGGCCCGGTCGCTCTCCTCGAGATCGAGCCGCAGGGTTCCGCTCGGCTGGTCGAATCCGATGGCCATGACCTCGTGGCCGCTGACCTCGGTGCGGTACGCGCGGCCGTCCGGCTGCGCCGAGAGGCCGGTCTCCTCAAGGAGCTCGCGCACCGCACCCTGGTAAGGCGACTCGTCGTCGTCCTGCCGCCCGCCAGGGAGGCTCCAGAGGCCTGGATGACTCTCCTTGTCCTCAGGCCGCTTGATCAGGAGCACGCGGCCCCGGTCATCAAGGACTACCGCTCGAACCCGGGCGCCGTTCTTGGGCTTGGCCGGCTTGGGGGCGTCAGATCCTCCCTCGGCCATGCGCTGGCTCCTCTGGCTTGTAGGTCGGCAAGACGTAGGTCCGGCCAGCCCGTGGCGGCCCCTCGAGACGTACGACGAGTAGTTCGCTGATCTCCTTGACCGGCACGGCGGTCTCGAGCAGCCGCCCGCGATCGTCGATCCACTGGTAAGAGACGCTCTTCTCGCTGACGTGGACGATCAGAACGTCTCGCGCCACGCCTCCGCCCTTGAACCGAAGCTCGGCGGCAACGCGCTCCCGGCAGGCCCGCTTGAGATATTTGCGGAGGCTCATGGGTCTTCTTCCGCCACGATCACAGGCCCAGGATCGTGTCGCTGCCCTTCCACCAGGCCCGAAGACGCTTCTTCTTGGTCAGGGCCTTGAACGCCTGCTTGTAATCGCCGTCGAAGCGCACCGCCCGGTCGTCAAGATAGGCGCTGGCCTCGGGCTTGATGTTCGTCACGCCTCCCGGTACCAGGTCGAACATTCCGTGTTCGCGCAGCCACTCGACCACCTGGTCGACCGGCCGGTGGGTGAAGACGATGACGTGCTTGCCGGCGTCCTGGAGCTTCTCGAGGAACTCCCGAGCTCCATCGAGCGGCGGCGGGATCGGCACCTCGTCGTGATTATCGTAGGCCGTGAGGGTCCCATCGAAGTCGATGGCGACCTTGTCCTTGGCCTTGATCTTCTGGCTTGCATACGCCGTGCCGCCGCCCGTCGTGGCCATCGAGCCCATGAGGGCGGTGTCGGAATCCTTGCGCTTCTTGCCCACGATCTGCCGCCTCCCCGCGGCTGCCCTCTCGCTGAGGAATCTGACCAGCTCGGCGGCGGAGGGGATCGCCGTATTCGCCCCGTCGGGCTAGAGCTGGCCAGCCGATGGTCAGACGTCTTGCTGGGACGCCGAGCCGCCAGTCCGGAACGTCGGCCGTGGTTCCAAGAGGTCTGCGAAGTCCTCCATCACGGGCTCTGCGACGCACCGGCAGCGAATGGGCTCGCCGGGGTTCCCATCGCTTGGCGGGTCATCCCATGCGAACTCGACGCCCTCGCGGGCCACGTGCGCGGGCCGCTCTCGCTGGTCCAGCACGCCCCTCCAGCGGTAGTTCGTGATGCCGATCGCCTGCTGGCGCCGCTGGGTGAGCCGGCCGTTGAACTTGCCCACTTGGTCGACGGCGATGAGCGCGGCGCGCCTGGTGGCGATCCCGAGTTCTTCTTGTACGGCCTTGCGCAGGTCGCTGGTCGAGCTGCCATTGCGCACGCAATCCGTCACCAGCGCGGCCACCCGGCGGGTTGCCGTCGCGCCGATGTCCCTGATGAGCGCCGCGTTCTCGTGGGCAAAGATCGCCTCTTCGTCGGCCAGCCACGGCTCCGCCGCCTCGACACTGACGCCGAGGACGTGCCGGTTCTGCTCGTCGAAGACACGAATGTTCTCGCGATTCACGCGCCGAGCGATGTCCTGCGCCTGGCGGACGAGGTCCGGCGAGAGGCGGCCCCACCGCCGATGCACGATTTCCTCGAAGCGCGACAACTGCCGGTCGAGGTCGTCGAAGCGCGCCGCGGCGTCGCGGCGCCCCTGCTTTTCAGCGACGAGCCCCTCTGCGCGGACGCTTCGCTGCGCAACCGGGGCTCGGTTGGCCAGCATGCCGGAATAGTTCGCCTCGAGCCACCGGTCGATTTCGCCGAACAGGCGGCGTGCTGCACCCCGCAGGCGCGAGAAGTACAGCGCCTCGAGGCCGAAGGGATGATGAACGCGCCGCGGTTTGCGGGGCTTGCGCGGGAGCTGCTCGCCTCGAGCCCGGGCGGCAGCGATCGCCGCGGCCACCAGCTCGCGGCCAGAGGCACGCGAGGGTGCCGCCGGAGCTGCCAGCGGAACGTGTGGGCTTGGCATCGGCTGTCAGATGGATGGCAGCTGGCCACGACGGGTCGTCATGCCCACTGCCCCTCGACCGTGGGCGGATTGTCCGAGAGCAGGCTTCGGGCCTCCATGTCGAGCTGGAGCTGGGCCCCGGGCTGCTGGCTCCCGAAGCGGCTCATGGCGATCTCGTCTGGCGTCGCGGCGCCAAGATTCGCGTAGATCTGGTCGCCCTGCGCCTGCTTGAGGTAGACATCCGCCTGGCCCGTCTCGTCGAGCTGCCAGAGGGGCCGGAACTCGACC
>JAJYIO010000002.1 GCA_021790035.1 bacterium
ACGCAGCAGCTTGCCCGCAGCGGGGGGTAGTTTGCGGGGGGCAAGGCCCCCAGCAAGTCACCGCCCCGAAGGGGAGGTTCCCACCTGCCGAGCGGGGCTACGTAGCGGCTTGCCCGCAGCGGGGGTAGTTTGCTATGACGCCCGGCTGCCGATCGTTCGACGCAGGGCCTCGAGCTCCTCGGCCTGCTGGCGCGAGACCTCCTGGAGCTGGGTGAACTTTACCAGGAGATCGCGGAAACGCCGCTCGACGTCTTCCTTTTCCCGCTTGACCTGCAAGAAGCGATCCAGCAACTGGTCGAGCTCCTCTTCCGGAGACGGCACGCCTTCGTCGTCGGCCTCGGCCACGTCGAGCACCGGCATGTTGTCGAGGGTCAATGACCTCCGCAACGAACGGATGCTGCGCTCGCCCTCCCGAAGATTCCGGATCTGCTGGAATATGGCGATGATATCGGGATTACCCTCCATGAGCAGTCCCTTGTCCCGGACTGCGCCGAGGTTCTCCCAGGTCGGTGCCTCGTGATGAAGGTCCATTCCGCCCTCCTTTGGACCGTTTGCGACGGCGGGCAGACGAGCTGATCCAGGTCGCGGGCTTACCTTAGCTGTCCGGACGGCTGCGCTGCGGTGCCGTCCATCACAAAACCGAGCATCTGGCAAGACCTGGAATCCGCAGACGTGCGGAGTTCAGGGGCCTTCGTCCGCCGGAGGTAAGGACAGAAGCTAGTTCTGGGGTTGCAGGAACGACGAGGTGTCCTCGATCGCGATGTCGCCGGCCCGGGGATTGCGGCCATGCACCTGGTCTTCGACCTCGCACTGCGAGAACCAGTCCCCCGCGCTCGTGACCTGGACCGTCCCGATCGCCTGCGGATAAGGGCCGGGGTGCCGCTCGATGGAAAAGGTCTCGCCCTGGGCGACGCCTTCCTGGGTACCCACATCCAGGTACACGACGTCGTCCTCGTAGGCCGTGACGGTCGCATGGAGCGGGTACTGCGACCGCAAGAAGCGCACCGCCTGCTGCGCGATGGCCTCGGGATCCGGATTGGACGCCGTAAAGAGCGGACCCGTGTCGCCCAGAGCCAGATCGAAGACCCGCAAAGCCACATCGTAAGAGGTGGAGGCGATCGGGTTGCCGCTGCTGGGATCGGCCACCGTGATCGGGTGCTGGCCAACCGTGCCGAAGACGAGCCAGTGGGCCTGGGTCATCCGCAGCCAG
This sequence comes from bacterium, assembly GCA_021790035.1. Classification (GTDB taxonomy): domain Bacteria; phylum Cyanobacteriota; class Sericytochromatia; order S15B-MN24; family VGJW01; genus JAJXWQ01. Next base: position 1,211 of record JAJYIO010000002.1, read on the forward strand.
CGGTTACGCTCGGCGAGGGTGACCCGCGGCATCGGCTCGAGCAGGGGCAGCCGGGCGTGGATGAAGATGCCCCTGGCCGGCAGCAGGTGAAAGCGGCCTGATTCGCCGATGGCGCTCTCGAGCCTGGCGGCCACGCCCGACGAATCCGCGGGTAGCAAGACGGCGATGCCGCCCGCGTCGCGTCGCGGAGTCGCACCCAGCACGCACCCGAGGGCCAGGAACGAGAACCCGGCGAGCGCGACCCTGATGGAACCGGGCCGGAGAGCCGATCGCCTGCCGCCGGCCATCGGCTAGCGCCCCGCCTCGCGCCGCTCCCCGATGATGCGGGACAGCTCGGTGTGTGTGAGGTCCAGCCGCTCGTCTCTCCACAACGGAGTGACGAGCCTGGCTCGGCGCTGGGCGGCCGGATCGATCGACACCGTGACCTGCGCTGTCTCGAAGTAGGGTGCCTTGGCCAGGCGCACGCCAAAGGGGTCGATGGCCTCGGACCCTCCCCAGAAGCCGATTCCATCCTCGAAACCCACGCGGTTGCAAAACACGACGTGGATCCCGAAAAGCTCGGCATAGAGCCGATTCATGTCCTCGTATACCCGCGCCGATGCCGGCCTGTCGGAGTCGAATCCACGTGCCGGTGACGCCGCGACGACCAGCAGCACATCGGCCCCGTCCGCGCAGACGACGCCCACCGAGCTGGGATGCCAGACATCCTCGCAGATGAGGATCGCCATGCGTCCCAGTCGCGTGTCGAACGCCCGCAGCGCGTTGCCGGGCGCCAGGAAGCGCGCCTCTTCGAACATGCCGTACGTCGGCAGGTAGGCCTTGCGGTGGACGTGGACGACCTCGCCCCGCGAGAAGTAGACCGACGCCACGTGCAGCAACTGACCCCGGTCCGCCAGGATCAAGCCGACCACGATGTCGATCCGCGAGCTGGCCTGGCGGAATGCATCGAGCCGGGGATCGTCGAGTTTGAGGGCGATCTCGTCGACCAGGTCCTTGGCGAAGTAGCCGGTCAAGCTCAATTCGGGGAAGACCACGAGATCCGACCCCGCGGCGATCGCGTCGTCGAGGACCGCCCGGTGCAAGGCGGCGTTGCGATCGAGATCGCCGAGCGTGGGGCTGATCTGAGCGAGGGTGATCTGGTAAGACACGAGAATGCTATCGGAAAGAACCAGCCCCGATCAAAGGGCCCAAGCCGATAGCCATCGAGTCGAGACGCCGTCAGTTGACATTGAGCATCTGGCGGCCGTTCTGGACCGTCGCCATGACGCGGGACAGCTTGGATTCCAGCTCGGCCAGCATCTCGTCGGCATACCGCTCGGCCCCGGCCTGCTGCCGTTGCTGCTCGATCTCGAACTCCTGGCGGATACGCTCGGTCTCGCCGATCGCCGCCTTGGTGATCTCCTCCTGGCTGATCAGGGACTGAGCCTGGATGCGTGCCTGCGCCAGGATCTCGTCTGCCTTCTGCCGAGCCTCCGCGAGGATCTGATCGCGCTGAGCGACCAGGGTCTCGGCGCGCTCGAGTTCTTCGGGAAGCGCCGCCTCGAGCTCCTCGATGAGGTCCAGGATGCGGTCCTCGTTGATGAGGGTGTAATGGAAAAACGGGATCTTGATCGCGTTGATGACCGTTTCGCCCAAAGAGTGGATGAGATTCTGCGCCTTCATGAACTCCCCTGTCCTGAGTCTCGGCTCGAAGGGCCCGTCAGGGCCGCTGGCTTGCTTTGGTATTCGCGTGGCTGCCCGGGTGATCGTGCACGGTGCCTGGCTCCGTCACGCCTCGGAATTGACGGCGATCGGCTCGGACCGCTCGACGTGACCGAACTTCCGGCGGAGCCGCTCGGCCACCACGGGCGGGACCATGCCGGTCAGGTCACCACCCATCGAGGCGACCTCCCGGACCGTCGAAGAAGAAAGGAAGAGGTTCTCGGCACTCGTCATCAAGAACACCGTGTCGAGGTCCGGATTGAGCTTGCGGTTGGTGAGGGCGATCCGGAGCTCGGCCTCGAAGTCCGAGACGGCTCGCAAGCCCCGGATGAGAATCCGCGCTCCGCGCAGACGAGCAAAATCGGCCGTCAGTCCCGAGAAGCTCTCGACGGACACCCGGTCGCTGGTCACCACCTCGTGGATCATCTCGACGCGCTCTGAGTGCGTGAACAGACCCGCCTTGCGCGTGTTGGACAGCACCACGATGATGACCCGGTCGAACACGCCGACGGCGCGGGCCAGGATATCGAGGTGGCCGTTGGTGATCGGGTCGAAACTACCCGGATAGATGGCGGTGGCCATTCGTCCATTTTACCAGGTGACCGGGATCACGGGCAGGCAAGGACCTGCGCGGCCGCGCTCGCGTCGAGCCGAATCCGAGCCAAAGGCCGGTACGGGCAGGATTCCGTGCTAGACTGGGGCACGTTTTTTTCTGACGACCACGAGACGAAGCCCCGCACCATGTCAAAACGCAACAGCGATAACGACGCCCCGTCCCCGGCCTCCAGCACGGAGCAGGCCCGGCGGGCCGCGCGATCGGCGCGCCTCGCCGTGACGGGCCTGGTTTCCGCAGTCGCGGTGGCTCTGGCAGCAGGCGCCATCGTGTACTCGATAACCCGTGCCAACGCCTATATCGGCACCGTGGATGGCCACCGCATCGACAAGGCCGATTACGATCTTCAGATGACCGCGCGCCGTCACCAGATCGAGAGTCAGTTCGGGGCCGACCTCGGCGGGCCGCAGGGTCAGGAGATGCTCGCGAGTGCCCGTCGGCAGACAATCGACGCCCTGATCGATCGGCAGATCTTCCTCGACGAGGCGGCATCCCGGGGCATCACGGTCACCGACGCCGAGGTGCAGACGCAGCTTGGCGCCATTCGTTCGCAGTTCCCCTCCGAGCAGAGTTTCCACGCCGCGCTCGACAAGGCCGGTTTCAGCGAGGATGCCCTGCGCCGGCAGGTCCAAGATGGGGTGCTCGTCCGCAAGCTTCGGGACGCCCTGACCAAGGACGCCACGGTCAGCGAGGCCGAGGCTCGGGCGTTCTACAACTCCCACCAGCAGCAGTTCACCCACCCCGAGGAGGTCGAGGCCTCGCATATTCTGGTCAAGACCCCTGCGGAGGCTGCCAAGATCGAGGCCAAGCTCAAGAAGGGTGCGAATTTTGCGTCCCTCGCAAGGAAGTACTCCATCGACACCGGCTCCAAGAACCAGGGAGGGGACCTTGGCTTCTTCCCGCGGGGACGCATGGTGCCGGCCTTCGAGAAGGCCGCGTTCGCCCTCCAGCCGGGCCAGATCTCGAGCCCCGTCCACACGCAATTTGGCTATCACATCATCAAGGGTGGCCCGCATCGGCCCGCCAGCGTCGAGCCATTCTCCAAGGTCCGCACGCAGGTAATCCAGCAGCTCCTTCAGCAGCAGCAGGACGTCGAGTTCCAGGCATGGGAGGCCAAGGCTCGCCAGCGTGCCCACGTCTACATCCGGCCGGAGTTCGAACCGCTGGCTCCCGCGACCGGAGCCGGCGCTGCGCTGGGTCCCGGCTCTGCTGGATCGGCCGTTCCGCCCACCACAGCTGGAGCAACCCACTAGCCCCATGATCACGGTGGTTGGCCTCGGTCCGGGCGATCCCGAGGATCTCACCAGCCGGGCGATCTCTCTCCTCCATGAGGCCGGTAGCGCAGGGGCCACAGGGGCCCGGTCCGAGCCGGCCGGATCGGACGAGTCGCGAGCTGCCAGTGCAGGCGCGGGGGTCGGAATCCGGCTCTTCCTGCGAACCGATATCCATCCGACGGTCGCCACCCTGCGCGAGTGGGGGCTCCGGTTCGAGAGCTTCGATCGCCTCTACCAGGAGGGTCCCACCTTCGAGGAGGTGTACCGGGGCATCGCGCGGCGCTTGCTGGCCGAGGGCCGCATCGCCGACATCGTCTTTGCGGTCCCGGGCCATCCGCTCGTCGGGGAGCAAACCGTGGCGATGCTCCTCGAGCAGAGCGAGGTGCCCGTGAAGGTCGTTGCCGGCATCTCGGCGCTCGACGCGATCTTCGCCCGGCTGGGCGTCGACCCCGCCGCGGGCCTGCAAGTTCTTGATGCGCTGGCCTTCACCGTGGGCCAGGGTCACGAGCGCCCGCCGGACTGGCTCCCCGATCGCCCTACCCTGGTCTTGCAGGTCTTCTCGCCCCAGCGGGCGGCCGAAGCCAAGCTCGCCCTCATGGCGTACTACGCCGACGAGCACCCGGTCACGGTGCTCCGTGCCGCCGGCGTACCGGGCCAGGAGCGGATCGAGACCGTGCCCCTCTTCGAGATCGATCGCCTGCCGTGGGTGGACCACCTGACCAGCCTCTACCTGCCGCCCGGCCCGGTTCGCGGCGTCCGGCGGCTGGAGGCGCTGATGCATCGCCTTCGCGCTCCCGGCGGCTGCCCGTGGGACCGCGAGCAGACGCACGAGAGCCTGCGCCGCTACTGCCTCGAGGAGGCTTACGAGGTCGTGGATGCGATCGACGCGCACGACGACGATGCCCTGGAAGAAGAGCTCGGCGATCTGCTCCTGCAGGTCGTCTTCCATGCGGAGCTCGGAACGGAGGACGGCCGCTTCACGCTCGTCGAGATCGCCGATCGCATCTGCGACAAGCTGGTGGCCCGTCACCCGCAGATCTTCGGCGACGAAGCGGAGGCGCGAACGGCATCCGAGCACCTGGCCCGGTGGGAGGAGCTCAAAGCCCGAGAAAAACCGCGCGGCACCAGCGCCATTGCCGGAGTTCCCCTGGCGCTGCCGGCCCTTACCGCCTCCGAGAAGCTCCAGTCCCGCGCCGCCCGGGTGGGGTTCGAGTGGGCGAACTGGCATGGTGCGGTGAGCAAGCTGCGCGAGGAGGTCACCGAACTCCAGGCGGAGTTCGACGCGGCCAGCGAATCCGAACCCTGGAAGGACGAGCATCGCCAGGCCGCGGTCAACCACGAGATCGGCGATGTTTTCACGGCCGCGGTCAACGTCGCCAGGTTCTGGAAGCTCGATCCCGAGCAGGCCCTGCGCGACGCCAATGCCCGGTTCAAGCGCCGCTTCGAGGTCGTCGAGAGGCTTGCGGGCGGATCCATCGAGGGCCGCAATCTCGACGAGTTGCTGTCCTTTTGGACCAGGGCCAAGGCCGAGGTGGGCTAGCCCAGAGACCCCCTGGCCGGAGCGCTCAGCCGCGAGTCGCCGCCGCCCGGCCGGAGACCCAGCCCGTCGACCAGGCGGCCTGAAGGTTGTAGCCACCGACGTAGCCGTCGACGTCCATGACCTCTCCGGCGAAGTAAAGCCCTGCGACCAGGCGCGACGCGAAGGTCCGAGAATCGATCTCGTCGACGGCCACCCCGCCCGCCGTAACCTCGGCGCCGTCGAAGGAGTGCCATCCGTCGATCGCGAATGACCAGGCCTTGAGGCCGCTCACGATCGCCATCCGCTCCTTGCGCGAGACCTCCGCGCAGCGTCGCCCGGCGGGCAACCCGGCTGCCTCGAGAAAGCTCCCGACGGCCGATCGCGGCAGGAAATCGGCCAGGACCGTGGCGACCAGGGAGCGACCCGCCGCGCCGCAGCGCTCCTGAATCAGGCGATCGACGCCTTCCACGGGTAGGCTCGGCAGGAGATCGAACCGGATCTCGACGGGCAACCCGCGGTGCAGACCGGAGGCCGCAGCCCGGCTGAGCTGAAGGACCAGGGGCCCCGAAAGCCCGAAGTGCGTGAACAGCGCATCGCCCTCGAAGCGAGGGCCCGCGGGCTTGCCGGCGACGATCGCCGTTCCGGCGATCCCGCGCAATGCCACCCCGGACAGCTCGCGGGTCCCCGCTGCCCGCAGGGGGACTAGGGATGGCCAGAGAGGTTCGACGTGATGGCCGACCTCGGCAGCCATCGCATAGCCGTCACCGGTCGAGCCCGAACGCGGAAACGATCGCCCGCCGGTGGCCACCACCACGGCGTCGGCGCTCGCGACCTCGCGACCATCCAGCTCCACCCCGATCACCCGGCCCCGGGAATCGACCGGTCCGCCAGCCGGATCGCCCGGTGGGGGCTTGCTCACGCAGATCCGGCGGACCCGCGCGTGGAACCCGACCTTCACGCCCCGGTCCCTCAGCTCGGCTTCGAGGGCCGCGACGACGTCGCTGGCGCGATCGCTCGCCGGAAAAATTTTGCCGTACGGCGCCTCGACCTTGGTCTGGACCCCGCGACGCGCCAGGAGTCCGAGCAGATCGTCCTTGGTAAACGTGCGCAAGGCCCCCTGCAAGAACCGCCCGTTGCCGCCGTACATCTTGACCAGAGCGCGCACGTCCGACTCGGCGTTCGTGAGGTTGCAGCGCCCGCCCCCCGAGATCGCGACCTTGAATCCAAGCTGAGCGGTCTTCTCCAGCAGCAAGACGCTGGCGCCCGCCCCCGCGGCCGCGATGGCCGCCATCATGCCGGCGGCGCCGCCCCCCACGACGACCACGCGGGTCACGGCGAGGAGGCGGGCGCCCTATCGCCGCGCAAGGGCTGCCTCGAGCAGCGAAGCCACCTGTTGCGGCTGGGCGCGGCCTTGCGTCTGCCGCATCACCTGCCCGGTCAAGAAGCCCAGGACCTTGGTCTTGCCCGACTTGAACTCCGCCACCTGGGCTTGATGCGCGTCCAGGATCCGCTCGATGACGTCGCGCAGGGCACCCGCGTCGGCCATGGCGGCCAGGCCCATCTCGGCGACCAGCGCGGCGGGATCCTTGCCCTCGGCCACGACGGCAGCCAGAACCTTCCGCGCCGCCGCGACCGTGATCTCCTGCCGCTCCACCATGTCGACCAGGCGAGCGAGCTGCTCGGGCTGGAAAGGGAGATCTGCCAGGCGAAGCTTGCCCTCGTTGAGCAGGCGCGCGACGTCCTTGATGAGCCAGGTGGCGATCGCCTTGGGATACGCCGATACGGCAGCGGCGGCATCGAAGGCCGACGCGAGCTCCATCTGGTCGACCAGGACCCCGGCATCGTAGGGCGAAAGGCCAAGGTCGACGTAGCGCGTGCGGCGAGCCGCCGGCAGTTCGGGCATCTGGGCGCGAATATCGGCTATCCAGCTCGAGTCGATGACCAGCGGGGAGAGGTCCGGCTCGGGGAAGTAGCGATAGTCGCTGGCTTCCTCCTTGCTTCGCATGGCGTAGGTGACCTGGCGCTCCTCGCTCCAGAGTCGGGTCTCCTGGACGATGACGCCCCCTTCCGAGAGGACGCGAACCTGTCGATCGATCTCGAAATCGATCGCCTTCTGCAGAAATCGCAGGGAGTTGAGGTTCTTGATCTCGGTGCGGGTGCCGAGCTGGGCCTGGCCCGCCGGCCGGACCGACACGTTGGCATCGCAGCGCAAGGAGCCCTCCTCCAGCCGTCCGTCGTTGACTTTGAGCGTGACCAGGAGAAGGCGGAGCTCCGCCATGTACGCGCGAGCCTGCTCGCTCGAGCGGATGTCCGGCTCCGAGACGATCTCGAGCAGCGGCACGCCGGCCCGGTTGAGGTCGACCAGGCTGTAATCGGATCCGGCCAGACCCGCCGCCCCCACGTGGACCAGCTTGCCGGCGTCTTCCTCCATGTGGACCCGGTGGATGCCGACGCGCGTCGATTCGTCCGCGACGCGGACCTCCAGAAAGCCTTTCGTGGCGATGGGCTGGTCGTACTGCGAGATCTGGTAGCCCTTGGGGAGATCCGGATAGAAGTAGTTCTTGCGGTCGAACTTGCAACGCGGCGCGATGTCGCAATGCAGGGCCAGGCCGGTCATGATGGCGAACTCGACGACCTTGCCGTTGAGCACCGGCAGCGTGCCCGGGAATCCCGCGCAGACCGGGCAGACATCGGTATTGGGCTCCGAACCGAACCGTGCCGCGCAGCTGCAGAAGATCTTCGTCGCCGTGAGGAGTTCGGCGTGGACCTCGAGCCCGATGACGGCCTCGTATGTCGACGTGGTGGACATCGCTTACCGGCTTCTTCTCGTCCGCTTCCCGGACCGACTGCTCATGCTCTCGCCTGGCCGGCGATGACCGGCGGCACCCGGCCGGCGAGATCGTGGGCCTGCTCGAAGGCCAGGGCGGCCTCGAGCAGGCGTGCCTCCGAGAGCGCCGGGCCCTGGAGCTGCAGGCCGATCGGCAGTCCTCGCGAATCGAATCCGCACGGCAGCGATATCGCCGGGATGCCCACGAGGTTGGCGGCCACCGTGGCAACATCGGCGAGGTACATCGCAAGCGGATCGTCCACCTTCTCGCCGAGGGCAAACGCGGTCTGAGGGCTGGTGGGCGACAAGAGCACGTCGAACCGCTCAAAGGCCGCCTGGAAGTCCTGCCGGAGCCGGCTCCGGACGAGCTGCCCCTTCTGGTAGCAGGCCTCGTAGTAGCCAGCTGAAAGTGCGTAAGTGCCCAGCATGATGCGCCGCTTGACCTCGGGGCCAAAACCCTGGTCGCGGGTCTGGCGGTACATGCCGAGCAGGTCCGGCCGATCGGCGCGCCAGCCGTAGCGGACGCCATCGTAGCGCGCCAGGTTGGCCGAGGCCTCGGCGGTGGCGATGAGATAGTACGCCGCGATACCGTGATCGATCGCAGGCAGCGAGATGCGCTCGACGCTGGCGCCGTGGCTGGCGAACCAGTCGGCCGCCTGCCGGACGGCCGCGCGCGTCTCGGGGTCGACGCCGTCCGTATCGAGCTGGGCGATGACCCCGACGCGGAGCGACCGGACCGAGCCCTCGAGCCGGTCGGGGATCACGGGCGCCTGCGGCAAGCTGGTCGCATCCTGGGGATCGGGGCCCGAGATCACGTTCAAGACCCGTGCCGCATCCTCGACCGAGCGGGTCAGGGGGCCGACCTGGTCGAGAGAGCTGGCGAACGCGACCAGGCCGTAGCGGGAAACCGCTCCATAGGTGGGCTTGAGGCCCACCACGCCGCACAGCGCGGCGGGCTGCCGGATGGAGCCGCCGGTGTCGCTACCCAGGGCGATCGGCACCATGCCGGCGGCGACCGCCGCGGCCGACCCGCCCGAGGATCCCCCTGGCACGCGCTCGAGATCCCAGGGGTTGCACGTGCGCCCCAGCGCGCTGTTCTCGGTCGAGGATCCCATCGCGAACTCGTCGAGGTTGGTCTTGCCGACGATGACGGCCCCGGCCTCCGCGAGCCGCCTGACGACCGTCGCGTCGTAAGGCGGGGTGAAGTCGGCGAGCATGCGGCTGGCGCACGTCGTCCGAGCCTCTTGCGTGCAGAGGTTGTCCTTGATCGCGACCGGCACGCCCGCCAGGACCCCGCAGTCCTCTCCCGCAGCCCGCCGGCGATCGAGCTCTTGGGCCCGGGCCTCAGCCGGCTGGCGCATGACAGTCAAGAAAGCGCCGACGCGATCGTCGGCGGCGTCGATCCGCTCGAAGGCAGCCGCGAGGATCTCCTGGGCCGAGACCTCGCCACGGGCGAAGCGGGCCTGGAGCTGCCGCGCACTCTCAAGGGACATCCCTGGATGTTACCGCAACGCCCGGCCCGATCGCACGAGCAGGGCCCCGGAGATGCCGGAGCCCTGCTCGAATCGTTCCGGATCCCGGACGATCGCAGGCGCTACTTGGCCGGGCCGATCTTCTTGGTGCGACCGGCCCGGGAAGTCGAACCGCCCTTGCGCCCGATAGAGCTGTAAAACTCTACCCCGCGCTCCTTCTTCACCGCCTCGCCACCCTTGCGGCCGATGCTGGAGAAGAACTCCGGGCCATACTTGGCCTTGGTGGCCTGACCGCCCTTCTGGCCGATCTGCTGGAAGAACTCCCGTCCGCGCTCTTCCTTTACAGTCTGACCGCCGCGCCGCCCGGCTTCTACCATCCGCGGGTCGCCCTTGGCAGGACCCGGCTTGTTGCCGACCATACGCTTCCTACTCCTCTCGAACACCAATGGTCGGTGGTGGCCCGGGGCAGCAATTTCTAGCAAGTTTCGCCGGAGAGACCGGCGGTATGTCGTAAATCTTTACAATAAAGGCGGCCAGGGCACGCAACCATTTATAGATTTGTGACGCTACGCTACCATACACCGGACTAACAGTCCACAACCTCCGCCACCTCTGTGAAGATTTCAGGCGAACTTCTTCGGATCTGACAGGCCTCGTAGTCTGTTCAGCCCTCCAGGAACCCCTGGCCCCCCGTGTTGCACCCCGCGTATATTCCCCCGCCTACCGGGCCCGGATGCCCGCGAGGACGCGCTCGCCCAGGCGCAGGGAGCTGGCGAGGTCGGGGCGGCGTCAGATGGCCTTGATCGCGATCCCGCGCAGGCAGTCGGCGACGTTCTCCGTGTGGTCGATGGCATCCTCGAGGACCTGGTAGAACTCCTTCCACTTCAGGACCTCGCGGGCATCCGTGGGGTTGGCGAACAGATCCATCAGGGCCTCGCGCACGACCGAATCGGCGAGGTTCTCGAGTCGGTTGATCTCGATGCAGTAGCCGTCGATCTCCCGCAACAGACGACGTCGGCGCAGGAGGGGAATGGCCTGGTCGATCGCCTCGCAGCCCCGCACCAGCAAGCGAACCTGGCTGATGCCATGGGCGGTGGGGCGGGGCATCCGGTACAGCACGATCTGGCCAGCCACCGCGTCGATGGTGTCCACGACATCATCCAGAGCCCGGATGAGGTCGTAGAGGTCCTCGCGTTCGAGGGGCACGACGAAGGTGCGATCCAGGAGATCGAGGAATTCGTGCGTGATGCGGTCGCCCTCGCGCTCTCGCTGGCGGATACCGAGGAACCGCGTCTCGGTATCCCGGTAATCCTCGAGGAGGTCCCGGAGCTCGCGCGCCGCGACCAGGGCGTTGCGCGCTGCCTGGTCCAGCAACTCGAAGAATGCGACTTCCCGTGGGATCAAGCTGAACATGGTTCCCATCGTCGCTCCTCGAGCGCTATCCGGCTACCTGGCACCCGCACGGTCAGGACCAGCGCAAAACCAACCAACTTTCTCGGCGATTTGTACGTAGTTTCTCCGTATTTGCAGGGCAGTTGCGGGCGGTTATCCTCGGAAACGGGAAGGTGTACGTTCGCCGCCTCTGAGCCCGGCTCGAGGCGGTGCGACGTGAACGGATCGGCGGCTGGAAACGCCGTCGCAAGACGAGGGATGTGGAATGGCCAGCTGGTGGTGGCGGCTGTCCGTGGGGGTGACCGCAGTCCTGACACTAGGCTGTCAGAGCCTGCTGGGGCTGCCGCGGTCCGCTGCGAGCGGGGCCCAGACAGCTAGCAGCGTCGCCTCCGTCCCCATCTCGGGTCACGTCAGCTGGCCGCAGGAGCTCACCTCGGCCAGTCTCGGCCCCGGGCTGTACCACACCATGGCCCAGTGGGCCGAGATCGAGACGATGTGCACCGTCTCGGTCATCGACCCCGACGCCACCGCATCGATCAACGGAGTCAGCGAGAACCTCGGCGCGACGATCGGCACCGGGGTGTCCAACGCCAACGGCTACTTCACCTTCAACGTGCCCGATGCGGACCTTTCGACCAGCAGCGTCTACGTTCTCGAGGCGGTCAAGGGATTGTTCGACAATGCCGTCGACCACAACGCCGCCCGGGTTCGCACGTTCGTGCAGTACCAGGGTCCGAGCGCTCCGGTCCCTTGGATGGGCGTCTATCAAGGATCGATCCTGGACATCAACGACGGCACGACCGCCGTCTGCGTCATCTGGGGCCTCGGCCAGACCGGTGGCCCCGCCACGGGCCCGCAAGCAGCCTTCCTGCAGACCGTGGTGGGCGGCAGCAACACCGACTTCACCGATCCGGCCTCCTGCAGCATCCCGATGTCCGCCTTCTCGACGGTGCACGACCTCGTCGACACCTGCGTCACGCAGAACATCGATCCCGTGGCCGCCATCGGCGTCGACAACAGCGGCGACTACAAGCAGTTCGTCTCGCCGATCCCGCTGATCTATCAACTCGCGCCCAACGAGGCCGCAGCTGGAGCGCAGATCGAGATCGTCGGCCAGCACTTCCGCCAGCCGGTCGCCAGCACCTCCGTGGCCTTCGACCTGTATGACACGGCGCACCTGACCTGCTCCTCGCCCTGCGTGGAGAACACTCCCGTCTCCGTCTCGGCCGATGGCACGACAGCCTGGGTGCAGGTTCCCCCGGTGGCGATCGCCACCGGGAATGTCGCCGTCATTACAACGGATGGCACGAGCGACCTGGTGCCGTTCCAGTGGATCCCGGCGATCAACGCCTCGGCAAGCGTGTTCTAGGGGGATGGCCAAAATGAACATAAGCGGAGCCGCAGGCCGCCCCTTCGGGCTTCGGTTCGTCCAGGTCGCGATGGCGGCGATCCTGGCACTCGTGACAGGTTGCTCGGCGCTCCCCCGTGCCACAGGTGCCGCAGCTACTTATCCCGGCGGAGCCGACAAGCTTGCTCAGGGCGAGCAGGCCGTGGCAGCCGCAGGCCAGTACTCCATCCGAGGCATCGTCGATTGGCCGCAGGCGTCCTCCGCGCAAGCCTACCGACTGGCCTCCATCAACGCTGACGTACAGACGCAGAACGCCACGGTCGCACTGATTGAGCTCGGGAGCGGCATCACGGTCGGCACGGGCTGGACCAATGGCACGGGTGCCTTCACCATCAACACCGGAGCCTACGTCCCGCAGGTCAACGCCTTCTACATCGTCGAGGCCATCAAGGGTCTCGGCGCCCAGCTTCCTGGAAACGCGGCCACCCGCCTGCGTACGATCATGCAGTGGACCGGCACGGCTTGGATCTCGATCACCAATGCATCCTCGGGCGGCCAGATCGCTGTCGACCAGCTCACCACCGCACTGGCTCTCGAGGTCGGACTCGGCAACATGCCTGCAGCCTCCGTCATCGGCACCGTCGTGGAGACGACCAGCCCGCCGCAGCTTACCAGCACGGTGCAAAGCGGCGGCATCGACGGCCACAGCGCCACCGAGATCGACCAGCTTTCCTCGGACGTCAAGAACTTCATCCTCAACTCGCCCGGCCTCGATCCCGTAAGCCAGGTCGATGCCGTCACGCCCACTCTGTTCACGGTCTCGCCGGTCGAGGGCTCGGCCGGCCAGGTGATCGTGCTCAACGGCAGCGGATTCGTGCCGATTTCCGGGGAGACCAGCGTCTACTTTAGCGGCGCATCCGCGGGACAGGTCACCGCCCCGATCCTGGCGATGACGCCGACCCAGATTTACGCCCAGATTCCCAACGGATCCGTCACCGGCGCCGTTCAGGTGGGAACCTCCCAGGGCAAGAGCGGCTCCGTACCATTCGCGGTGGCCAATGGCTCGGTGGTGACCATCTCCACGGTCACGCCAAACCCGGTATCCCTGGGCAACACGATCACGATCCTTGGCACGAACTTCGTGACGCCAGCAGCGAACAATAACGTGACCTTCCAGATCACGGGCGGTGGCACCGCTACAGTGGCGGCAACCAGCGGCGATTCGGCTTCCCTGGCTGTTACAATCCCCCAGGACGCCGTCAGCGGACTCGTCTACGTCTCGAACGCCATCGGTGCCAGCAACAACTTCTTCCTGTCGGTCAGCGACACCGGCATCCCGACGATCAACACCATCTTCCCCACCGAGGGCGTTTCGGAGCAGGACGTCCTCTTGAACGGCATCCTCTTCGGCAACACGCCCGGCACCGTTACGGTCACGGACATCCAAGGCAATCCCTATCCAGCCCAGATCCGCTACTGGCGCGACAACCAGGTCCGATTCACGGTGCCGTGGCAGGTGGGGATGAACGTTCCGGTTGGTGGCGCCTCGGTTTCCATCACGATATACAACGCCGCCCAGCAGGCGGCCACGCAAACCTGGACGACCCTGTCGGGCCAGGTGGAGAACAATAGCTGGACCGCGTTCTCGCCCAGCCTTCCCAACAGCGGTGTCGAGATCGTTCCGTTCTGGAGCGGCCAGAACCTGTACCTCGCGGGCGGCGGGGGCGGCTCCAACGTGGCCAGTGTGTCCCTGTCCCCGAACGGCGGACCGGTCGCACTGACTCCGACCATCGCGACCCTGCCGATCACGACGAGTTCGCCGGACGGCCACAGCCACTACAATACCTGGCTGGGCGATCGTTACTGGATCTTTGACAACAACGGCGGGGCGCAAAAGTGCTACATCCAGTTCGATCCCCAGGGCAACTACGTCACGGCGGTCAACGTCAGCCCGTCCTTCCAGCTCCTGAACGGCCAGCAATTCTTCCAGCATGACACGTCCATCTGTGGAGGTCCCCACGGCATCTACATGGCGGGCTCCGACGATCAGGGAATACCGGTCTGGGACAACCTGATATACGCGCTGCTGGATCCCGACAACGATACGGTAGGCCCCTGGCAATCCGTTCCCTTGCCAGGCGACGTCAACATGTCGAATGCCATCGACACCCAGGACAATGGCTGCGTCGTCCTCCAGAACAACCTCTGGCGCTTTGGCTACGACAACGTCTCAGGCGCTGACCTCGGCGCGACTGGCGTGGGAACCGCCCCGTGCGGCACGGGCTGTAGTTCCGATCCGTATTACGGGAACGGCCATCAAGAGGTCTGCCCTCTCAACGCCGATGGTTCCCCGGTGCAGGCCGGCAGCTCGCCGGACGGTAGCCCGTTCTACTTTGCCGGCCCGAGCCCCTCGCCCGGAACCCACTTCATGGGAGATACCGTGCCCATCGGCCCCTACCTCTACAACTTCGAGCCCGACTGGCATGGCTGTCTGTCGCAGGGCGATACGGAGTACTACTCCACCCTCGTCTCGGGCACGTACCCGGCGGACGCAGGGACCCGCTGGTCAACCGCGGCAGAAAATGTCGCATTCCCGGATACCCCGGACACGATCGTGGTCGGAGCCTATGTCTACGTCGTGGGAGGCTGCGGCAGCAGCAACAACGTCCTTTACTACACTCAGATACAGTGAGCGCCGACCTCAGGGCGTTAAGGAGGACCTTTTGTCGAGGAAACAGATTTGGATCCGGGGCGCGACGGCCGCCGGCCTGATCGCCCTTTCCACCGCTCCGACGGCGTGTTCGACGGACCAGGCCAGTGGGGTCGTGCCCCTGGGCACCAGCACGGCGGCGCCGACGCACTCGACCTCCGGCGGCACCAGTACCTCAGGCTGCCAGGGGACCCAGGGATTGCGCGTGCAGGTCACGGTCACTGGCTGCCTGAGCGGTTCGGCTGGAGGGAGCTCGTCTTCGAGTTCCACCTCTTCGTCGAGTTCGAGCACGACCACGACCACGACCACGACCTCGAGCACGACCTCGAGCACGTCGACATCAACCACCGGGGGAACGTCCTCCTCCTCGGCGTCCGCCAATCCCTCGCCCGCGCCGACCCCCTACGTCTCGAGCGTCACGGTCGATCCTGCGACGGCTTCGATCGGGGTGCAGCCGTCCCCTGGAGCCAGTCCGCTGGCCACCACGAGCTTCCAGTTCACCGCCACCCTCTATTACTCCAACGGCCAGAAGCAAGTCGGGCAGACCAGCAGCGGTGGTCTGCAGTGGTCGACCGACGAGCCCGCTCTGGTAACGGTGAACAACGGGCTGGTTACCGCGGTGGCCACCGACAGCCCGACGGCAACCGCCGACGTCATCGCGACGGATAACGGCTCCTCGGGCTCGGCGGTCGTCACGGTGACCAACCAGGGAAACCTTGTCGTGGGGGTGAACTAGATGAGAAGCACAATCTTGAGGATCCTCAAGGTGGCCGGAGCCGGCCTCGCCGTCGCGCTCACCGCCTGTGCGAGCTCCCTGGTGAACGTTCCTGCTCTTGCCACGTCGGGGGCCAGCCAACCGTTGGCCATGACCATCTCTCCAGCCTCGCCCGTTTCGAGGCTGCCGGCCGTAGCCGGCACCTCGGCCGGTGGCCTCGGGAAAATCGTCATGAAGATCGACTGGCCGACCTCTATCGGCTTCCGCGCTCAGACGATCCCGGTGGCGGCCCAGATCATCAACGTGTTTGCCGTGCCTGCGGGGCAGACCTCTTGGAGCCTTGGCGACGCCAGCGCGAGCGTGACCTATCCGGCGACGACGGCCACCCTGCAAGGTCTCGCGGGAGGCAACTACACGGTCACCGCACAAGCGTTTCAGCCCAAGGGCGAAACCGTGTCCTATGGCTCGACACAGAGCCAGCTCCTGGTGGCTATCGCCACGCAGTCCGTTCACGTGGCCGGTAACCAGACCGCCACGGCAACTATCTGGATGACGGATGTAGATCCGCCCGACATTGAGAGCATTCGCCCCACGACGACGACGTCGACCCTATTCTGGGCACCCAGCGGCTGGCCTAGCAATGTCAACCTGCTGGTTTCAGGCCCCGGGTTGCTCGGCTTCGGGGCGGCGACCCCCTCCTTCTCTATCGGCGGCAGCACCTGCTCGGTCTCGGGATTCACCGGGGGCACGGGCAGCGGTTCCGATAGCTTCCAGACCGTGCCGCCATCCGGATTCACGGGCACTGGCGTGGCCAGCGTATCCGTCGACAGCCTGGTTTCAACATACAGCATCGCCTTCACCCTCGTGAATCAGGTCACGGTCACCCCGGTTAGCCAGCACGTCTCGAGCGGAACTGGAACCGTCACGTTCACGGCCTCGGCAAGCGAGGTTAACGGGGCCCCTCTGCCTCCCGCGGACATGGTGTTCGCGGGTCCCGCACTTAGGGGGGTCATGGACGGGTCCACGGCAAACAGCCTCGGGATGTGGCCCGGGACGATGACCGCAACCTACGACGCGGTCCTTGATCCAACCAACCTGTCGACCTACGTGGTAACCGTGTCCTACACGGCCAGCACGTCGCTGTCGATTCCGGACACCGGCACGACAACCGACAATCTCAACGATGCCTACATCAGCATCGGCCTGGACATCGGCAACACGACGGCTGCGGTTGCCACGTTCTCGGTCATGTAGAGGGCCAGGTGTCAGGCATGGTCAATTTCGGGGTCGTCTCGCGGCGCGCTGCAGCCTCCCCGCGCGGTGGGATTCGAGGCCCGCTTCGCACCTTGCGAGCAAGCCAGACGAAGCCCTCCAGTCGGGCGCGGATATCAGCTGCGACGGGGTGGCCCCGGATAAGAGGAGATAGGTGATGGCGCTCCGGATCGGTCCGACCTTGGCAGCGATCGTGATCCTCGCGATCACGGGGTGCTCGCGCCTGCCGTTTGGCGCGCTGGGAGCGTCTCCCAGGCAGGCCGCACAGCAGGGCGCGGCCGCGCTCTCGCAGAGCAGCAAGTACGTCATCTCGGGCATGGTCGCCTGGCCGACGCCAGCATCGAGCAACCTCAGGACGCAGGCGCTTGCCTCCAACATCGTCAGCCAGGCCACGATCGCCCTCATCGACTACAACACCGGCGAGACCTACGCCACCACGCTCTCCGACAACACCGGAGCGTTCAACCTGGACATCCCGGGGTTCACCCCCGCCAGCGGGGAGACGTTCATCCTCGAGGCCGTCAAGGGAGCAGACAGTCAGAGTCCGGGGAGCAGCACTCTGCGTCTTCGCTCGGCGGTCGAGTGGAATGGCAGCGGCTGGCTCTCGTGCACAAATTCCACCGTGGGCGGCACCATCGCCATCAACGCGTTGACCACGGCCTTGGCCCTAGAGGTGGGGCTAGGTAACGCAGCGGTCAGCGACGTGATCGGCGCGGCCGATAACGCGAGCCCCCCGGACCTGCTCAAGTCGCCCATCAATGCCACCGTCTCGGCCGCCGAGGTCCTTGATCTGGAGTCCGCGGTCAACGACTACCTTCTCAACAACCTGGATCCGGTGACCCAAACGAGTCAGGTTCTCCCCTCCATCTCCTCAGCCTCTCCCTCGGCGGGCGTCGTCGGCGAGGTCGTTCAGATCATCGGCGCGGGATTCGTTGCGGTTCCAGGGGCCACGACTGTCCAGTTCAACGGCGTGGCGGCGCCCATCGTGGCAGTCACGCCGACCACCATCTTCGCCACCGTTCCCGCTCAGGCGCTGTCCGGGACCATCACGGTGACGACCCCCGTGGGGACGACGACGGGCCCGAGCTTCACCATCCCGAACAGCTCGACGGTCGTCATCAACACGTTTGCCCCCAACCCCACCTCCGTTGGCACGATCCTGTCCGTTGGCGGGCAGGGATTCGTGACCCCGGTAAGCGGCAATACGGTGACGTTTGCCTGCAATAATTCGATCACGATCGGCGCCACGACGTACACCTGCTCGGGCAACCTCGTCAGTGTTCAGCCTCAGAGCGGCGATGCCCATAGCCTCGGCGTCGTCATCCCGCAAAACGCGATCAGCGGCCCTGTCCAGGTCAGCAACGCGTATGGAAAGAGCTCCAACGTCTGGCTCAGCATCTCGATCACGGGCACGCCCGTCATCAACGATGCGTTCCCCAACGAGGGCGTGGACAACCAGGACATGTACCTCGAGGGCATGCTGTTCGGCCGAACCGAGGGCAACGTGACCTTTACTGACTCCACGGGCAAGACCTACGGGGCCGTCGTCCGCCAGTGGCGAGACAACCAGGTCCGGGTGACCGTGCCTTGGCAGGTGGCGACCGGCTCGGCAACGATCATGGTGACCAACAGCTCGAACCTGTCGGCAACCACGACATGGACGGTCCTCAACGGGACGCTCAACTGGGGCGCGGCCACCCTCGTCTACAACCTGCCAAACCAGAGCGGGACGGACCTCCTTCCGGCCTTCAGCGGGCACTATCTGTACTTGATCGGAGGCGGCAGCCCGAACGGGCCCGTCGCTCCCTCGAACTACATCTCCCAGATGACACTTGCGGCCGACGGCGGACCCGGAACAGTGACGCCCAACATCGACACGATGCCGGTCACCATCGGTGGGCCGGACGCCCACGGCAACGACGATACCTGGCAAGGCGACCGGTTCTGGGCCTTCGATAACGACGGCACCTCTGCCAAGGCCTACCTGCAATTCGATCAGAATGGCAAATACGTCAGCAACCACATCATCGGGCCGGCCTTTGCCATCCTGGACGGGCAATCCTTCTTCCAGCACGATACCGGCATCACCTGTGGTCCCAAGGGCTGCTACATGGCAGGCGCCGACGAGTCAACGTCGGCCGCGGCGTTGAACGAGATCTACGAGCTCTTCAACCCGGAGGTCGGCAGCATCGGTCCCTGGCAATCCATCCCCTTCGGGGGTGGGACGTCGTTCCAGGACGACAGTCAGATCGTCCTGGGCAACAACCTCTGGATGTTCGGCGGCTGCTGCGGCAGCAACTGGGGTCCCGTCCAGGCGTCGAGCCCGCTCATGCCAGACGGAACGCCAACCGGGCTCGTGAAGTGGGGCGCGGATCCCAGCGGCGGCAACAACGACGCCTGGGTCGAGGTCGTCGGCAACGAGATGTACTACGTGCCCTGGAATACCTCAACAGTATACGAGGATCCCCTCATGTCTGGCTCTTATCCGAAGGACTACACGGGGACCTGGCCGACCAGTACCAGTCTGAGCCCCGGCGGAGCTCTTCCTAATCAATGCTCCGGGGAGCGGGTCGTCATCGGCGGCTACCTCTACATCACCGGAAGCTGCTGCGGATGTTCTGCCAATGGCGGCGGGATCTGGGAGGTTCCGATGTCGTCGTGAGGGGGCGGGAGTGGCTCGACCGGACCTTTACTGCAATGGCCGAACCTTTTCTGACTTGACAATCGCCTATGAGCCACTATTAAGCATGGCTTTGGTCAGCCTGCGTTGATGTAGTCGATGTCATGCCATGGAGCGATTTAGGGTCGAGTTGACCGGGAGCAAGAAGCTCCCGTCGAACTAAAAGCGGTGTGGATGGGGTACAAGAAGCCCATGCGAAAGATAGCGCCCGCGGCAGTCGTATTGTGCGCGGCCATGACCGCGTGCAAGGGGCCCGTGGACATCTTCGGATTGAGGTTCGGCAAGTCGCCGGAGCCGGTTACGACGCCGACGCCTTGGCCCACGAATTCGCCGGTGGCATCGCCGTCTCCAGCCAGCAGCGCCAGTCAGGGCGGCTCGTCCACCCCGAGCGGAAACCCGACGGCAAGTCCTACCGCGAGTCCCGCGCCCTCTCCTAGCCCGACTCCCTATTCAGGCCCCCTGGCGTTGCAATTCTGCTTGATCGAGGAGGCCAGCACGTCGGCGGGCATCTTCTCCTGCCCCGCGCCAAATCTCTGGTCCGACGATGCTTCGGCAACCCTGGGCCTGACGCCGCCGAGCGGCACCGCGCCGGAACAACCCACCTCGATCCAGCTCGGGGCGGTGATCATGCTGCAAAACCAGCTCTGTACCGGCGCCGTAGCCTGGTCGAGTTCCAACATCGATGTCGCCCAGGTCAACAGCTCGGGCCTCGTCCGCGCCACCACGATCCCGGGTACCAGCATCATCACGGCCACATCGATCGTGCCCACGCTCCAAGGCGGGCCTCCCCTCTCCGCCGTCGCGACGATATCGGTGACCAACTCCGGCGGTGCACTGGTGACGATCGAGTAGGCGACGCAGCAGGTGAGCGCAATGCAATCGAGGTCCAGGTCAGGCAATCATCCGGCCCAGGTCCCTTCCGTCGCTGGCGGTCGAGGGGTTCGCGCCCGAGAGGCCTGGCCGCTTGTCGGATATCTGGCGGCCCTCGGTATGCTTTTGCTCCTGACAGCGTGCCACGTCGCACCGCAACTCGGGCGGTTGGCTCAAATCGGGCCGACCGCCGGGAAGGTGCAGTCCGCACCGGCGGAACGAGATCCGTTCCATGGCGGAGTGGAGTTCGCCGTCCGCTGGCCGGCGCGAGGCGTGCAAGGACTCACGACGCGCACGCGGGCAGGTACCCGCGCCGTGCAGACGATCCCACAGAATACGTCCTATATCGCGGTGTCGGCCTTCCAGCTCGGCCAGAACACGCCCTGCGCCACGACGTCGCTCTCCAACCCGTTTGCCAATTCGGCCACGACCGCCACGGCCAGCCTGTCGCCCATCCCACCCGGGATCGTGGTCCTGACGGCCACTGCCTACGACTCGAGCAATAATGCGCTGGCAGCGGGCAGCACCGACGTCGAGATCCCCACCAACGGTCTGGTACCCGCCACCTTGGTCCTGGCATCCTCCACCAACCAGCCGCAGATCCTCGGCATCGGTCCGGTAAGCGGCATGCCGGGCTCGGAGATCGTCATTTATGGCAACAACCTGGGCTATTCGGCCAACGCTACGTTCTCGGTCGAGTTCGGTAATACGGTCATCACCGATCCCGTGCGCCCGACCGACAACGTCATCGACTTCGCACTGCCTGACGTGGCCCCGTCGACGGTCTCGGTCACGGTAGCCGGCGTCACGGTGACGAA
>JAJYIO010000273.1 GCA_021790035.1 bacterium
CGCGATCATCATCATCCTGCTCGTACCTCTGGCACTTCGAGGCGTGAAGTACCGCCCGGTCGGGGCCCATCAGTTGCTGCGCGACAACCTGCTCATCTACGGCCTGGGCGGCATCATCGCCCCGTTCATCGGGATCAAGCTCATCGACCTGATCCTGGTGGCCCTGCACCTGGTCTAGAGGCGGCCCGAGTGGATTTTCGACCGAGCCACGACAGAAAGACAGCCATGCTTCGCCCAGCTTTGACCCTCTTTGCCCTCTTCACCGGCCTCACCGGTCTTGCCTACCCGCTGGCGATCACGGGCATCGCGCAGCTGGCGTTCCCGCACCAGGCCAACGGCAGCCTGATCGAGCAGAATGGCCGGATCGTGGGGTCGGAGCTCATTGGCCAGCCGTTCGCGGGGCCCGGCTACTTCTGGGGGCGGCTCTCGGCCACCTCGCCCTACCCTTACAACGCCGCCCATTCCTCCGGTTCTAACCTCGGGCCATCCAATCCCGCATTGTTCAGCCAGGTCAAGGGTCGCCTAGACGCATTGCACCGCGCCGATCCCGGCAACCATGCACCGGTCCCGGTCGATCTCGTCACCTCCTCGGCAAGCGGGCTCGATCCCGACGTCAGTCCGGCGGCGGCTTACTACCAGGTGTCCCGTGTGGCCCACTTCCGGCACTTGCCAGTCGCTGCCGTCAAGGCCCTGGTCGCCCGTTCCATCCACGGCCGCTTCCTTGGCGTCCTTGGCGAGCCCACGGTGAACGTGCTCGAACTCAACATGGCCCTCGACGCGCTCGACTCGGGCCACGCGGCCACCGGGCGCAGTAGCACGATTGTTTCCTGACGGGCCCTGAGGCCGCCCCGCCCCATCTCTCGCTTCTTGCCTCGTGCGGGTACCCGAGGCAATCTCTGGATGCTAGAGTGAGCCGTATTTTTCGAACGCCTTGACACCCGAAGACCGTCGGCCCGATCCGGACGCCCTCCTGGCCCACGTCCAGCAGGAAGAGGAGAAAGAGGCGCGCGGCCGGCTCAAGATCTTCCTCGGGATGTCTGCGGGCGTCGGCAAGACCTACGCCATGCTCGAGGAAGCGCACCGGCGCCGGACCGACGGCCAGGAGGTCGTAATCGGCGTCGTCGAGACGCACGGCCGCCCGGAGACCGAGACGCTCCTCGAGGGCCTCGAGCTCCTCCCGCGCAAAGAACTCCCGTACCGGGGAGTGACGATGCGAGAATTCGATCTCGACGCGGCCCTCGCTCGATCGCCCAAGCTGCTCATCGTCGACGAGCTGGCCCACACCAACGCTCCGGGCTCCCGTCACCCCAAGCGCTGGCAGGACGTCCAGGAGCTCCTGGCTGCCGGCATCGACGTTTTCACCGCCTTGAACGTCCAGCACGTAGAGAGCCTGAACGACATCGTCGGGCAGATCACGCATGTCGTGGTCCGGGAGACCGTTCCCGATTCCATGCTCGAGATGGCCGACGAGATCGAGGTCGTCGATCTGCCCCCCGAAGATCTGTTGCAGCGCCTCAAGGAGGGCAGGGTCTATTTCGGAGACCAAGCTGCCCAGGCGGCCGAGCGATTCTTCCGTAAGGGAAACCTAATCGCGCTGCGCGAGCTGGCCCTGCGCTTCACCGCCAAGCAGGTCGAGGCGCAGATGGAGGTCTACCGCCGCCAGCACGGTATCAAGACCGCCTGGCTCGTCTCCGACCGCGTTCTCGTGGCCCTCAGCCCCAGCCCCCTGGCCCCCACCCTCGTCCGCGCCGCCCGCCGCATCGCGACGGCCCTCAAGGCCGACTGGTACGCAGTCTACGTCGAGACCCCCGCCGACGCTCGGAGGCCCGAGGCCGTCCGGACCCGCGTCTTGCGCTCCCTGCGCCTGGCCGAAGAACTCGGCGCAAAGATCGTGACTCTCCAAGGCGAGCGTGTCGTCGACGAGATCATCGCCTTCGCGCGCAGTCACAACGTCTCCAAGATCGTGGCGGGCAAGCCCATGCACGCGAGCTGGTTGGAGCGGTTCCGTGGTTCCCTGGTGGACGAACTGATCGCTCGCAGCGGCACCATCGACATATATATCGTCACCGGCGAGGGGGAGCCCGAGAGCCGGCACATCCGGCGGGCCATCCGGCCCACCCGGAAATGGCCTGCTTATGTGGCCGGAATCCTGGTCATGGCGCTATGCACGGGGATCGCGGCGGCCATGCATGACCACTTCAACCGCGAGAACCTCATCCTCGTTTACCTCCTCGGCGTGGTCCTGGTCGGGACCTGGATCGGGCGCGGCCCTTCCATGCTGGCGGCGTTACTGGGGGTGTTGACGTATGATTTTCTCTTCGTTCCCCCGACGCTGACGTTTGCTGTATCAGATAGTCAGTATATCCTCACGTTCCTGATCATGCTGGTCGTCGCTCTCGTGGTCAGCACGCTCACGGATCGTGTGCGGCTGCAGGCGCGCAACGCGAGGATGCGCGAGCGTCGGACCGCCACGGCCTACTCCATGAGCCGCGAGCTGGTCAGCGCACGCGAGATCCCGGACATCCTGCGTATCGCCGCGGTCCACCTCGGCGAGGCGGGCGGGGAGAGGATCTCCATCCTGCTGCCCGACGCCGATGGCCGCCTGGTCCGGCGAGTGGGCGAGGCGAGTCCGCTGGATGCGCGGGAGATGGGAGTGGCCCAGTGGGTCTACGACCACAGCCAGATGGCCGGAGCCGGATCTGGCACCCTGCCCGGCGCCAGGGGCCTGTACCTTCCGATGGTGTCCTCGAGGGGGATAGTGGGCGTCCTCGGACTGCATCCCGAGGGTCAGAATCCGCCTCCCCCCGAACAGATCTACCTGCTCGAGACGCTCGGCAACCAGATCGCTCTGGCCCTCGAGCACACCAGGCTCGTGGACGAGTCCAATCAGGCCCGGGTGGTCATCGAGACCGAGCGCCTGCGCAACGCTCTGCTCGGCTCGCTGTCCCACGATCTGCGAACCCCGCTGGCCTCGATCGTGGGGGCGGCGACCAGCCTGATCGAGGACGGCGACGACGGAGCCATCGGCCCCAAAGGGCGCAAGGAGCTTGCCGAGGCGATCAAGGAGGAAGCCGACCGGCTAGAACGCCTGGTCAGTAACCTTCTCGATATGACGCGAATCGAAGCAAATGCGATCCTTGTCAGGAAGGAATGGGTTCCAATCGAGGAGGTCATCGGGGCCGCGCTCGCCCGCCTGGCCGGAAGGCTGCGCGATCACGCGATCCGGATCGACGTCCCCGCCGATCTGCCCCTGGTGCCCCTCGATCCGCCGCTCATCGAGCAGGTCCTGTACAACCTCTTCGAGAATGCGGTTCGCTATACTCCGCCGGGCACCGCCATCGAGGTTCGGGCCGTGAAGGAGGACCCGGAGCTCATCGTCGAGGTCGCGGACCGGGGTCCCGGGCTTCCCCCCGGGACCGAGCAGAAGGTCTTCGAGAAGTTCTACCGAGTCGCCGGTCCCGCGCCGGGTGGCCTGGGGTTGGGGCTGGCGATCTGCAAGGGCATCGTGGAGGCTCATGGCGGCAGGATCTGGGCAGAGAACCGGGGCGGCGCGATCTTCCGGTTCGCCTTGCCTCTCGAGGGAACACCGCCGGCGGTCAAGCCCGAGCCAACCGATCCGGCCGCGGGAGCCCCTGCGACCCCGAGGCCCCCGCTGAAGCGCTCCGTCGAACTGTGATCGAACGTACTCCGGGTCCTTTGGTTCTGCTGATAGAGGATGAGCCGCAGATCCGCCGGTTCCTCCGCGCCAGCCTGCCCACGCACGGGTATCGCCTCGTCGAGGCTGAGTCCGGCCAGGAGGGACTCTCGGCCGCGGCGGTAGAGCGACCCGATCTCGTCCTCCTCGATCTCGGACTGCCGGATACCGAGGGTCTCGAGGTGATCCGTAAGCTGCGCGAGTGGACCCACGTCCCCATTCTCGTCCTCACCGCCCGAGGGCAGGAGCGCGACAAGATCGCCGTGCTGGATGCCGGCGCGGACGACTACCTGACCAAGCCCTTCGGCGTCGGGGAGCTGATGGCCCGGATGCGCGTGGCGCTCCGCCGCACCTCGCGCTCCGATGGCGCCCGGCCCACGGTCACCGCGGGTCCGGTGACCGTGGATCTCGCCGCCCACCGCGTCTGGCTTGACGGCAAGGAGATCAAGCTCTCGGTCCTCGAGTTCAAACTCCTGGCCGAGCTGGCGCGCCATGCCGGCAAGGTTCTCACCCATGGCCACCTGCTGATGGCGGTGTGGGGGCCAGACTACCTGGATCAGACCCACTATCTACGCGTCTACATGGGCCATCTGCGGCACAAGCTCGAGGCCGAGCCGGCTCAGCCTCGATTCCTGTTGACGGAACCCGGAGTCGGCTATCGGCTCGAGTGTGGAGATTGAACAGGTTCGCACGGTACATGATCGGCCCCGGCCTCGCTCATCAGAAACTCCCCTTCGGGGCAGTGACTTGCAGGGGGCCTTGCCCCCCGCAAACTACCCCCCGCTGCGGGCAAGCTGCTGCGTAGCCCCGCTCAGCGGGTGGCGGTTCA
>JAJYIO010000274.1 GCA_021790035.1 bacterium
TGATCCTGGTCGGCAGTCAAAAGGCGACTGCGATCGCGGTCAAGAATGGCCGCATGCTCGATCGCAACACGCAGCTGGCCGACCTTCTCGCGAAGAACCGAGCTCGCGACCTCCCCTGAGCCGACTTGCGGGGCCGGCGGGCCGGAAATCTCAGCGGGTTGGGGTTCGAGCGGGGGGAGTGGCCGGCTTGCTGTGCCCGGCGACGGGGGCCTGATGCTGGGTGAGTTACCCACCGTCTGCGTCGACAGCGTTGAACGAAACGCTACCTGCAGAGCGGGGCTACGCAGCAGCTTGCCCGCAGCAGGGGGTAGTTTGCGGGGGGCAAGGCCCCCTGCAAGTCACTGCCCCGAAGGGGAGTTTTTGATGAGTTCCGCCAGATCGGCCTCGATCAGCAGATCGCGCCCCACGGTCTCGACGTGCCGGAACCGCGCCCCGATCGCATCCGACAGGAGCCCGATGTCGAGCCCATCCATGGGTGTGGGAGAATCTCGGCCACCCACCAGCATCGGGGCGACGAAGAAACGGAGGCGGTCGACGATGCCCTGCCGGATCGCGGTGGCGTTGAGCCCCCCGCCGCCCTCGAGGAGAACGCTCGGGATCTCCCGTCGGGCCAGTTCAGCCATCAGGGCCCGCAGATCGAGCGTGTGGGCGCCGCCATCAAAGAACTGCGGGCAGGCAAATATGCTGGCGCCGCTCGCTTGCAGCGCCGCCACGCGCTCTGGCGGGGCGTTCCGGGAAACGGCGAGGATCGCCCTGCCATCGTCCCCGATCCACCGCGCCGTCGGGGAGGTCCGGGCCTGCGGATCCACGACGATCCGCCACGGAGAATGGGCACCCTCGAGCCGACACGTCAGCTGCGGATCGTCGGCCAGGATGGTTCCTGCTCCGACCATGACCGCCGCGTAGGTAGCCCGCCACTCCTGGACGAGGTCACGGGCCTCGGGACCGCTGATCCATCGGCTGTGGCCAGTCGCGGTGGCGATCTTGCCGTCGAGACTCATCGCGATCTTGCACACGACGAAGGGCGAGCCCGTCGTGATGTACTTGAAGAACGGGGCGTTCAGCTCGACCGCGTCTTCGGCCAGCAAGCCTTCCTCGACCACCAGGCCCGCAGCTTCCAGCACGGGGCGCGCCTGGCCGGCGGTTTTCGAATTGACGTCAGGGTTGGCGTAGACGACGCGGGAGATCCCGGCTTCGATCACCCGCTGCGTGCAGGGCGGGGTACGGCCGACGTGATTGCACGGCTCGAGCGTCACGTAAAGCGTGGCTCCGCGGGCGCGCTCGCCGGCGTCCTCCAAGGCGATGACCTCGGCGTGGGGTTTGCCGACCTCGGGATGGAAGCCCCGCCCCACGATCGCCCCGTCTCGGACCACGACCGCGCCGACCATCGGGTTCGGGCCGACCCAGCCCCGCCCCTGCCGGGCCAGGTCGAGGGCGAGGCGCATGAAGGGCTCTTCGTGAACGGGTGCCATTTTTTTCAGTCTGATTATTGCACAGGCAGCAAGCCATCGCTCACGTGGCGCTGGCCCGGGACGCTCTCGCACGCTTGCTCCGGGTGCCTCCCGGCCCGGGCGGGCTGCGGCCCGCGGCGAGAAAGTCGGCAATGGCGATCTGGACGGCTCGTTGCACGTCCTCGGGCACTTCGGGTGCCCGCGCTGCCTGACACATCGCCAGGACCCCCTTGAGCGACTCGCAGGCGCCACGGCAGGCGGGGCAGTCATCGAGGTGACGCATCAGGCGATCGCACGTGGGGGCATCGATGTCGCCCTCCAGGAAGCGCGAGAACATCAACGGCACGTCGGGGCAGCCTCGCATCGAACCGCCCGCGGCGTCCTGGCGCACGGCCGACGGTTCTACGTGCTGGCGCCCCCCGGCCGGCACCGCGGTCTCGAGGAAGGGAGCCATCGTCTCCCGCAAGGAGAGACGGGCTCGATGGAGGCGGCTCTTGACCGCCTGCACGGACAACTTGAGGATGTCGCCGACCTCTTGCGCCGAGACACCCTCGACGTCGCGCAACACCAGCACCTCGCGGTACTTGGGCTCGAGCTTCGCGATGGCTGAATCGAGCGCGGCGGCCAGCTCCCGGTGGACGGCCTCGTCCTCGGGACCGACCCGGGTTGCAGGCAAGAGCGCGGGCTGCTCGGCCAAAAGAGCGTCCAGGGATTCGTCAAGCTGAGGGGCGAACTTGCTCTTGCGCCGGTACTTGCCGCAGAAGCTGCGGGCGATGGCGAAGAGGTACGAGGAAAGCGAGGCGGTGCCCTGGTAGCGATCGAGGGACCGTACGAGGGCCACCATCGTCTCCTGGAGAACGTCTCGGGCGTCTTCTGGATGGCCGCAAAGGCGCATCCCGAACCGGTAGACCCGCGGCTGGTAGCGGGCCAGCAGGGTCTCCAGGGCGCGGGAGTCGCCTCCACGAGCCGAGGCCAGCAGGGAGTCATCGGTCAGGTCCGGGTGAGTCGCCATCGCTTCTCACCCTACCTGGCCGATGCTTCCTCTTTCAAGCGGGTTCAGATCGTTTTCGGCCTGAACGGAGTCCTCAGCGCGAGGCCGGAGCCGGGCTGGCCCCGACGGCTTCCAGGACGGCTTGCAGGAAGACGCCTTCGGGCTGCGCTCCGACCAGCTCGACCTCGTCGTTGAACACGATCTTGGGCACGCCCTGGACCGCGTACTTCTCGCCCATCTCCGGGAACTCGCTGACCTCGATGACCTCGGCGATCACCCGGTCGCTTTCGATGGCCATCTGGTGCGCCATGCGTGCGGGCCCGGGGCAATAGGGGCAGGTCGGGGTCACGAAGACCTTGATCGTGACGTCCTTGTCGAGGTCGGCCAGGGCCTTGAGGGTCGGCTTGGCCAGGGCGGTGCTGCCGGTCGAGACGTCGATCAGATCCCCGAGAAGCGTCGCGAACTCGTAGCCGAGCGGAATGCCCAGGAAACGGACCTTGCCCCTGGCCGAACCGGCCATGACCATGGCGGGAACCTCGGTTATGCCGAGTTCGCTGGCCAGCGCGGCATCCTGGTCGATGTCGTGGACCTTGAGGGTGATGAGGTCCGAGAGATCTGCGACCTCCTGGAGGAGCTCTTTGGCCTCCTCGCAGTACATGCAGTCCTCGTGGCCGGGCAGGACGAGCTTGGACTTCGGCCTCACGAACAGATCCACCACGACCGGCTCCTTGAGCTCCTCGGCAAATCGCTCCCGGACGGCCTTGGCATCTTGAGTCTTGAGAAAGGGCATGGGTTGAATTCCTCCTTGCAAGAGGTTCGAGCCGATTCCGGGCAAAAGGATTCGCGCGCTCTGGAACTCTCTTGGCGATCCGGCCCGGTCGCGCCGATCCGCCGGCATGGCAAAGGGAGATGCGTTCGTTGCCGATGGCTGTGTGGCTTCTAGAATCGTGGAAGAGGAGGCGGACCATGGCGATCGTCTCGACCCCGCGGGAGAGCTTCGAAACCCTGCACCCCTGGTCCATCGACCAC
Source organism: bacterium (assembly GCA_021790035.1). GTDB lineage: Bacteria > Cyanobacteriota > Sericytochromatia > S15B-MN24 > VGJW01 > JAJXWQ01. The sequence goes on from JAJYIO010000274.1 coordinate 3,472, forward strand.
AAGCACAGCTATCTGGGCTTCGAGGTCAAGCACATGGGCTTCATCACCATTCGCGGCGTCTTTCACGACTACGAGGCCACGATCCTGCTCAACGAGCGCGATCTCGCGAACTCTCGCTTCTCGGGCAACATAATGGTCGCAAGCGTCGATACGCGAGTCCAGGCGCGAGACGATGACCTGCGATCGGCGAACTTCTTCGACGCCGAGCGCTTCCCGGAGATGCGTTACGTGAGTTCGCGCATCGAGACGGAGGGGGGGAATCAGTTCCGCGTCTTCGGCGATCTGACGATCAAGGACGTGACGCGCGAGGTCGTGCTCGAGGGGACCTATGCCGGGCCGCCCCAGCGCGACCCGTGGGGGACCCTCCGTACCGGGTTTTCCGCACGCGGCGCCTTCAACCGCAAGGATTTCGGCATGACCTGGGACGTCGAGCTGCCCGGCGGCGGGAGCCTGGTGGGCGAGATCGTCACCGTCCATCTCGATATCGAGCTCGTTCCCGCCCAGCCAGACACGAAAGAGTAGACTGGGGAGTTCGAACCGAAGGAAGATCCATGCCGGACATCGTGCTCCCCGCCTTGCCCCCCATCTCGACCGAGCAACTGCTCGAGCGCTTCTTGCGGTACGTGTCGATCGACACCACGGCCGACCCTGGCGCGGAGAGCTTTCCCAGCAACCCCAACGAGGTGGCCCTGGCCGAGCTGCTGGCTGCCGAACTCCGCGATCTCGGTCTGGCCGACGCATCGGTCGACGCCTTTGGCTACGTCATCGCCACCTTGCCCGGCAACCGGCCGGCACCTCCGATCGGGCTCGTCGCGCACCTCGATACGGCTCCGGACGCCCCCGGCGCCGGGATCCGGCCGATCCTCCACCGCAATTACCAGGGCCAGGCCCTTTTCTTGCCCGGCGCTCCGGAGCAGGAGCTCTCGCCGGCCACGTGTCCGGCCCTCGCCGGGGCTTTTGGCGAGGACCTCGTCACGAGCGACGGAACGACTTTGCTGGGGGCCGACGACAAGGCCGGTGTCGCGGTCATC
>JAJYIO010000275.1 GCA_021790035.1 bacterium
CGGGGGGGCCTCGGCCAGCGCCAGGACCGCCGCCATCCGGCTTCCGGGCGATCTGGGCAAGATCCCGTCCCCCCGGAAGCCCTGATAGCGCCCGGTCGCCAGGTCTTCGGATTGCGGCGACCTGGGATCTTCGAAAAGCCAGGAGCGTGCAGCTTTCGTTGCACGCTCTTTTGGCGTCGGATTTTCGGTATGACCGCAAGCCCCGGTCCTCGACCCTTTCGCGGTCGACCCGGCGCTGGACCCGTTCCCTCTAAACAGGGTCACCTTGACCGTCATCCATTCCGCCATGCTTCGTCGACCGCTGCAGTGCCGGCTCACGTACCCACCGTGTACGCTGCGCGGGCGCTTCGCGGATTTCCTCGCCTGGCGGAAGTCTTCCGATCAACGGGAACCAGTCTAGACCTGACCGGCTCGGCCTGCGCGTGAACGAGTCTGACCCGCATGGTAGCTTCTGACTCTTCCCTCAACTTTAACCGCCGCATAAGAAGTCTCTCCGCCGACCCGTCGACAAGACTCTCATCGCACGTCGAACAGGTGAGGGTTATGAAGATCAAGGTTGCCGCTTCCATCGTGAGCCTCGCTCTCTTGGCAGGCTGCGGGACTCGGCCCGCCGGGCAGTCGCTGTATCCGGTGTCCACGGACATCCAGGGACAGGCGGCTCCAGCGCAGGTTCAGGCGGCCGCCGCCAGCCAGCAGGTCGGCTCGATCGAGATCCTCTTCTCGGGTGGACAGTACACCACGCAGGCGACCTCCGCCGACGTCGCCAGCTTGCAGGTGACCGTGACGCCGAGTTCAGGCTCGCCCATCACCCAGACCGTCTCCAAGGGAGCCAACGCCGAGATCGACAACATTCCGGTGGGCACCGCTTCCTTGAGCGTGATCGCTCTCGACTCCAACAACAACAACATCGGCACGGCCACGCAGTCAGGAATCAGCGTCGTGGCGGGACAGGTCACCCCGGTCAACCTGTCGCTGCAGCTCGATCCTACCGTCGTCGCCGGCGGCCCCCAGACGGGCGGCGTGGCCATCAACGTGAACTTGATCGACGGCGCGACCGTTTCGGCAACGCCGGCTCCGAGCCCCTCACCGAGCGCCTCGCCCACGCCGAGCAGCGGATCGAACAGCTTCAGCGACGGCTTCGAGAACGGCTTTGCCAACTGGAACGCCAGCTTCCAGCGGGCCTCGTATTCGTCGGGTCCCACCACGCCCTCCAGCGACTGGGCCGCCACGACCGCCGCGGCCAAGACCGGGAGCTACTCGGCCAACGCCGGCAACCAGAGCGGCAACGTCTACGATCCCGGCACCTACTATATGACCTACGCCAGCACGATCAACACCAGTGCGATGGCCAATCCCACGTTGACCTTCGACTTCGAGAACTTCGTGCCGCAGTACTACTTCAAGACCACGGCCTTTTCGGTCGAGACCTCCACCGACGGGCAGAACTGGACCCAGGCGTGGCAGGCGAGTTCCGAGCAGGACACGTGGGCCCACCAGGTCGTCAACCTGCCCGTGGCCAGTCAGGTCTACTTCCGGTTCGCGTTCCAGTACGACTACTACCTCGGCAGCGACTACATGAACGCCCCCTACGTGGACAATGTCCTGGCCTCGGACGGCGGCAACTAAACAGGGCCACAGTGACGGTCATCCGTTCCGCCACGCTTCGTTAACCGCTGCAGTGCCTGCTCACGTACCCGCCGTGTACGCTGAGCGGGCGCTTCGCGGATTTGCTCGCCTGGCGGACGTCTTCCAATCCATGTGAACCTGTCTAGACCGACTCGAGTTCAAGGGGCCCGGGCGAAGCTCGCCGAACCGGATCGGAATCAGGCCGGTCGCTCGGCCAGTAGGGCCCCGAGCTCCCGCAACGTTGCAACGAGGCTCGCCAGCTCGCCTGGCGAGCCCTGAACCTTCAGGTGCACGACGCCGTCCACCTGATCGTGCGAGACCACGCGTGCGCGCCGGTAGATCAGCGATACGGCCTCGGGCCTGGCGGCATCGAGGGCCAGGAGCTCCTCGCGAGGGGGGCCCGCGATCTGGGCCTCGACCACCTCGCGTAGACCCTGGAGGTTGAACCCGGTGGCAGCCGACACGGCCAGGGCCCCGGGCTCGTCGGCAAGAGCCCCCGGGAGGGCGACCCGGGCCTCGTCTCGGTCCACCTTGTTGAAGACCACGATCTCCGGAACGTCCCCGGCGCCGATCTCGGATAGCACGCGCCGGGTCTCGTCGATCTGTTCGGGCCAGGCTGCGTGCGACAGGTCGACGATGTGCAGCAAGAGATCGGCCTCGGCAGCCTCCGAGAGGGTCGATCGAAACGACGCGACGAGCTGGTGGGGAAGCTTGCGGATGAACCCCACCGTGTCGGTCAGCAACGCCTGGCGACCGCCAGACAGCGCCCAGAGGCGGGTGGTGGCGTCGAGGGTGGCGAACAGGCGGTTCTCGGCCAGGACTCCAGCTCGGGTGAGCGCGTTGAGCAACGACGACTTGCCAGCGTTCGTGTAGCCGACCAGGGCCACGCGGTAGAACTCCCCGTGGCTTTGCTTGCGTATATCATGCTGCTTCGAGATCTGGGCCAGTTCGCGCTTCAGGGCCGCGATGCGCGTCTTTACGATACGGCGATCGATTTCGAGCTGGCTCTCGCCCTCGCCGCCACGCAGGCCGATACCGCCCTTCTGCCGGGAGAAGTGCGTCCACAGGCCGGTCAGACGCGGCAGCATGTACTCGAGCTGGGCGAGCTCGACCTGGGTCTTGGCCTCCCTGGTACGGGCGCGCATGGCGAAGATATCGAGAATCAGCCCGGTCCGGTCCATGACCTGGACCTTGGTCTGCTTTTCCAGATTCTTCTGCTGGGTCGGCGTGAGCTCTTCGTCGAAGAGAAGCCACTGGACGCCCTCTTTCTCCGCCATAGCCGCCAGCTCCTCGACCTTGCCCCGACCGAGCAACGTCGCGGGCTCGGCGCGCGAGCGCGACTGCATGAACGAACCCACGACATCCATCCCGTCGGTGTCGGCCAGGAGCGCCAGTTCCTCGAGGTGCTCGGCGGCCAGATCGCGATCGCTGCCCGCGAGCACCACCCCCACGACCAGGGCCCGAGGCCGTGCGCGTTCGGTCGAGACCAGCTCCGACCCCGCATCCCGGGTCCGGTCCGCCTCACGCTTCGTCCTGGCTCGTCCCAATCCTCGTCCGCTGCCCCTTGTTCGCTCTTTCCGAAGCCTCATCCTATCATCGGCCCGCCAGGCGCGCCATGATAGGCTAGAGGTGTGCGTCGCGCCGCACGGGCGCTTCCCGTGGAGAACCCATGACCCAGTCCAGCCAGGCTCCCACCGCCCCGCAGCCTGAGGCCGGCGGCGCGCTGTCGGCCGTATACGGTCCGGTCCGCTCGTGGCGGCTCGGCCAGAGCCTCGGCATCGACCTGCTCCTGTCCGATTCGATCTGCTCGTTTCGCTGCATCTACTGTCAGCTCGGCAAGATCCATCGGCCCACGCGTCAGCGCGCGATCTTCGTTCCAACCGACAAGGTCCTGGCCGATCTCGCGGCGAGCGCATGGGATCAAGCCGACGTCATCACGTTCTCTGGCAACGGCGAACCCACGCTGGCTCTCAACCTCGGCGAGTGCCTCGAGGAGGTCTCGCGCCGCACGGCCAAACCCACGATCGTGCTGACCAACGCCACCCTGCTGGGCGATCCGGCTGTCCGGGGCGACCTGGCGCGGGCCGATCGCGTCTTCGTCAAACTCGACGCCGCCTCGGACAGGGGCCTGGCGATCGTGGACCACCCGGTCGAAGACCCGTCTGACACCCGCTCCCCCATCGCGGGGATCGTGGACGGCATCCTGGCTTTTCGCCGGGATTACCGGGGATACATGGCGATCCAGACCATGGTGATGCCGGCCAACCTGACCGAACTCGACGGCCTCTGCGAGCTCTACGCGCGCATCGGCCCCGACGAGATCCAGCTCAACACGCCGCTGCGGCCGGTCCCGCGGGCCTGGTACCGCGAATCCCGCGGCAACCATGGCGGCCCGGCCCCGGTGCCGGAGAGCCACCTGGCCGTGCTGACCCGCGAGCAAGCTCGAGCCGTCGAAAAGACGGTCCGGGAGCGCACGGGCATCAAGGTCGTGTCGGTCTACCAGCCGGAATGACGGGATTCGCGGTCGGGCCGGGCTCTCAGATCGCCCCGGCGGCCGTGCTCGCGGCGGGCTCCAGCTCGCCTACCGCCGTCTTTACGGCAGCAACCCAGCGCTCGACCAGTTCGTCGACCTGATCGTCTCCGCGGTCCGGATCGGGCGAGATGACGGGCAGGATCTCGACCTGAACGGGTCCCGGGCTGATCGAGAAGAAGTGATCCTTGGGAAACCGATCGAAGGACCCCCTGATGGCCACGGGCACGATCGGCATCTTGGTGTGGATGGCGAAGTAGAACACTCCCTTCTTCGCCGGCCCCATCTTGCCTGTACGGGTCCGGGTGCCCTCCGGGAACATCATGACGGCC
>JAJYIO010000276.1 GCA_021790035.1 bacterium
CTGCTGGCCGTCGAGGGCCCCGACGGACCGGCCGACGACGCCGCGGTCCGGATCACCGCCAGCCGTGGGCCGATGCTCGGTCGCGGCCTGCTGCCGGCCGACGAGTCGGCGCCGGCCACGCTGGTCATCCAGGCCTGGCCCGTGGCACCGCCCGCCCCCGGCCATCTGGAGCGGGGCCTGCACCTGGTGCTCAGCGCCGTGCGGCGCGACCCCGAGAATCCGCTGGCGAGCCTCAAGACGACCAGCCGCGCCGACTCCGTCTATGCCCGCCTGGAGGCCCGCCGCGCCGGCGCCGACGACGCCCTCTTCCTGACCGTCGACGGGTATCTCTCCGAGGCGACCACGGCGAACGTCTTCCTCGTCCGCGCCGGTGAGCTGGCCACCCCTTCGCTCGCCTGCGCCATCCTGCCGGGCACCACCCGCGCCTGGCTGCTGGGCTGGGCCCGCCGGAGCGGACTCCAGCCGCTGGAGGAGCTGCTCACCACGCGCGACCTGGTCGAGGCCGAGGAAGGTTTCCTCTGCAGCAGCGTCGCGGGCATCCTGCCCCTCACCCGCTTCGAGGGTCGCCCGATCGGCGACGGTCGGCCCGGACCCTGGACCGCCCGGGCCCGCGCCGCCCGCGAGGCGTATGTGCGCGGGACGGATGGCGCAGCCGACTCGGCGCGCGCCCGGTGACCCGCACCCAGCTCATCCGTGAGACGGAGGCCTTGATCGCGGAGGGCGAGCGGCTCCAGGCGGCACCCTCGCTGGGCGCCCTCCGGCTCTGGCTCCAGCGGTCGGACGATCTGCTCGCCGCGGCGTGGGGCCACATGGATCGCTACCACCTCGTCTGGCTGGGCGTGGGGAGATCCGCGCTCGCCCGCGGCCGCCGCATGACCGCCGAGGAGGAGGCCGCGTATGTTCGGGATGTCGCGGAGCAGAAGACGGCGGCCTTGCGGATGAGCCTCCATGCGGTGGCCGACCAGGGCATGCTCGGCTCCTGCACTGCCTTCGCCACGGTCAAGGGAATCGGCGAGTTCCTCGAGCTCAAGAAGATGCGCCTGACCGGAGAGGCTACCAGCTCCTTCGTCCCGCTGTCTCCGGGCTACCTGTACTTCGAGGAGCGCCAGGAGATGGGCGCGACCAGTCAGGACAGCGGCGGTTACGTGTGGCTGGCGATGGCGATGCTCTCCCAGGGCGTCGCTCCCGAGGCGGATTATCCCTACCCCAACGCCCAGCAGCAGCAGGATCCCTGGTTCATGAAGTACTGGCTCCAGGCCACACCGAGCGACGCGGTCAACATCGCATCGGAGCGCTTCGCCGGCGGCCGGCTGGAGGCGGTGACGACGCTGTCCGAGCTCAGGCAGGAGCTGGCTGCGGGCTATCCCGTGGCGTTCGGGTTCGACATCTTCCAGGAGTGGTACGAGACCGGTTCGACCCACATCCCGGTTCCGAACGTCAACGATCAGATCGTGGGCGGTCATGCCGTGGTCGCGGTCGGCTACGACGACGCGACGCAGGAGATCATCATCCGCAACTCCTGGGGCACCGGGATCGGCGATCAGGGTTATTTCTACATGCCTTACAAGTACTTCGACGCGCAGCTCGGCCTGGCCGATGACGGCTGGGTGCTCATGGACTGACGACGGCTCGTTCGCCGCTCGAACGGGGTCCGCTGCGTGGTCGCTGTGCCGCGCCGTCGGGCCCCGTTCTTGACTGAGAACGATCCGGCGTAGCCAGCGGTCTGGCGGACTACGAAGCGGCTTGCCCTCGAGTCACTGCCCGAGTGTAGCGAGGGAGGCTTCGGGTCAGCGCCGCCGGCTGCCTCGCGGACGGCACTCTTCAAAGCGGAAACAGCGCTACCTCGAGAGCCAAGCTACGAAGCGGCTTGCCCTCAAGCCGGAGAGAGTTCGAGGGAACCGGCGGGTTCCCTCGAGTCACTGCCCGAGTGTAGCGAGGGAGGATCGAAGTTTCCCTTCAGCGCTGCGGGCGGGTTGCTAGCTCGGGGTCGGCCAGAGGACCGAGGCGGCCGGTGCCATCGCGGCGCAGCGAGTCGATCCACGTGATCAGCGCGTCGCCCAGGGCCTCGGGGTTATGCCGGACGGCCTCGGTCTCGTCGATGAGGGAGGCGATGATCGGCGTGACGCCGAGCTCGCGCACGCGATCGAGGTCCAGCACCACCGGATGCTGGCCCTGTTCCTCGTAGCGCTCGCGGAGGCGCTGAGGCGGGTCCTGGTTGACGAGCACGTAATCGAAGAGATTCCGACCCCCGATCGACTGGAGAGCGCGAACGTGATCCGAGACGGTGAAATGGTCGGTCTCGCCAGGCTGAGTCATCACGTTGCAGACGTAGATCTTGGGAACCCGGGAGCGCCGGAGCTCGGCCAGGAGATCGGGGACCAGGAGATTGGTCACGATCGAGGTGTACAGGCTGCCCGGACCCAGGATGATGACCTCGGCTTCCCGGATGGCCGCCAGGACCTCGGGCAGGGCCGGGGGAGCATTCGGCTCGCACCAGATCCGGGCGATCGGCGAGAGCGATCGCGAGATGCGGGACTCCCCCCGGATGAGCGTGCCATCGGCAAGCTGGGCCGCCAGCTCGATCGAGGTCAAGGTGGCAGGCAGGACCTGCCCGCGAACGGCCAGGATCTGGCTCGAGGCCCGGATCGCCTGCTGCAGATCCCCGGTCAGGTCGGCCATCGCGGTGAGGAACAGGTTGCCGAAGCTGTGACCCTCGAGGCCCCCCTGGCGAAAGCGGTAGTTGAAGAGCTCGGCCAGGAGACGCTCCTCGCCAGCCAGGGCAACCAGGCAGTTGCGGACGTCGCCCGGCGGCAGGGCCCCGAGTTCGGCCCGCAGCCGGCCCGAGGAGCCGCCGTCATCGGCCATGGCGACGATCGCCGTGATGTTGTCGGTGTAAGCCTTGAGGCCTCTAAGAGCCGCCGAGAGGCCCGTTCCGCCGCCGATCGCGACGACCCGCACGCCGCGCCGGGACCGGCTGCGGTAGAAGGCCTCGACCAGGCTCGGGGCGTTGGACGGGCTGAGAACGCGCACGACGGCGCGAACGATCCGCCTTCCGCCCGTGATCGCGACCCAGGCACCCAGGAGGAAGAGCGCAGTGCCTCCCAGAGACAGCACCCAGTCCAGCGGCATGTGCCAGTGCCAGGCTCGATGGATGGCCAGCGCGACGAGGACGCCTCCGGCGATCTGAGCCAGCACGCCGAGGCCGCAGACGGTCACCCAGCGTTTGACCCCGATGCCAGGCGTCAGCCACTTGGCCAGATCGCGCATCGGCTAGCCCCCCCAACCTGTCGCCAGCTTGCGCACGCTAGCCCTCGGGCTGCTCGGGACGTATGGTCGGCAAGGTTGCGTAATACTCCGCCTGGCGCTCGATGTCCCGGTGCAGCTCCACGACCGGATGGGCAAGCTCGCGCAGGTACTCGGCCAGGTAATGAGAGATGGCGACACTGCGATGCCGGCCGCCGGTGCATCCGATCGCCAGTGCGAGGTGCGTCTTGCCCTCTTGCCGGTAGTGCGGAACCAGGAACTCGACCAGGTCGAGAAACCGGCCGAGGAACTCCTTGGTGACCGGGTGGGTGATCACGAACTCCTGCACCTGCGGATCCATCCCCGTGAAGGGCCTGAGCTCCGGGTCGTAGTGGGGATTGGGCAGGAACCGCACATCGAAGACCAGATCGGCATCCGTCGGCGCTCCGAACTTGTAGCCGAAGCTCATGATGGTGATCTGCATGGACGCGTCCGCCTGCTCGGGCAAGATGAAGCTCGCGATCAGCTTCTCCTTGAACTGGCGGGCCGAGAGGTCGCTGGTATCCATCACGACCGAGGCCTGGGCCCGGATCTCGGCCAGCTTCTGCCGCTCGGCGGCGATGGAGTCGAGCAGGGAGCCGTGGCCCCACAGCGGATGACGCCGGCGGGTCTCGGAGAATCTCCGGAACAGCACGTCCTCTGCGGCCTCGAGGAACAGCAGCTTGAGCGGAAGATCCCTCTGTCCCACCCGCTCGAGGACGGTGATCAGATCGTCGAAGAACTCGCCGCCCCGGGTGTCGATGACGACCGCCACCTGCGGGCAGCGGGGAAAGGCCAGCTCGAGGAACTGCGGCAACAGCGCGGGAATGAGGTTGTCGACGCAGAAGAACCCCATGTCCTCGAAGCTGCGCAGCGCCTGTGTCTTGCCTGCCCCGGAAAGGCCGGTGATAATGAAGACCACGCTGCTGTGCGCCACGGGCATCAAGTATAGGGCCCCGGAGCTGCGGCGTCATCTCCCCGTCGTTCGCCAGGCAGCCATCCGTGATAGCGTCCAACCATATGCAGTGTCACCAGGATTCTTCGAGGTGGCCTTCTTGAAGCCAGGCCTCATCGCCGTCGACATCGACGGCACCCTCATCGGTGCCGATCTGCAGCTGGCAGATGCCGTCGTCTCGTCGTTCCAGCGGGCGCGCAGCGCCGGCTGGCGCACCGTGATAGCCACGGGCCGGATGTTCCGGTCCGC
>JAJYIO010000277.1 GCA_021790035.1 bacterium
CCATAGGTTCCGGTGATGCGATAGTTGGCATACAGGCCGTGACTCGAGTGTACGGTCTCGATGGCGCTGAAGGCATAGAGGCCCACGAGCGGAGTCTGTTGAAGCTCGACCGCGCTGACCTGCACGTTGGCGTTGGATGTCGCCTGCATGATCCGGGACTGGATCGCCTCCTGGGCCGCCAGCGCCACCGGCGAACCGGTCATGGTCGTCGCCGCGGAAACGGGAGCGACTGCCGCTTGCGCCGCGTTGCTGGCGGCCGCGCTGGACGAACTCGAAAGGAGGTACGGAGAGGCCTGCCCGCATCCGGAAAGGAGAGCGGCGGCCAGGCCGACGTAGGAAAAATAGAGCATCTTGGACATGGGGAGACCTCGGTTCATGATGTCCGGGCCGGCCGCCCGGCGCTTGGTTTCTTGGATGTCCCCAGTATGCTCGCGGTAGCTTGATAGCTCAAGCGAATATTTTTAAGCGATATCGGTTCGCTTATTGAATCAAGCGTGAATCCCGCAGACGGTGTCCCGGAACCGCGCCGGGCTAGCTCCGTGGCTCATCTCCGCCGTCTGGCCGGGCTGCCCCTTGCCGCAGTTGATCACGCTCCAGAGATCCCAGTGCTGGTTGTCGCAGATCGCATCGCATGAGCCCCAGAACTCGGGGGTGATGCCCTGGTAATTGGGATTCTTGTACATCCGGCCCAGCTTGCCGTCCTTGATCTCCCAGGCGGCCTCGCAACCGAACTGGAAGTTGAGCCGCATCTGGTCGATGGACCAGGACCGGTTGGTGTCCATCAAGATGCCGTGCTTGGTGTCCGCGATGAGCGCCTCGAGCTCCCAGGTGCCCGGCATCAAGGACAGGTTGGGGATGCGGATGATGGGGATGTTGTTCCAGCCTTCGGCGCGGTTGCAGCCCCGCGAGCGCTCCTCGCCGATGGCATGGGCGAGTTCGCGGTTGGTGAAGTACGCCTGGTGGATGCCGTCCTGAACGACGTGGAATCGCTGGGCCGGCACCCCGTCGTCATCGTAGCCGATGGTGGCGAGGCCGCCCGGAACCGTGCTGTCAGCGACCAGGTTGACGATATCCGAGCCGTAGCGGAACTTGCCCTGCTTGTCCGGGGTGACGAAACTGGCTCCGGCGTAGTTGCTCTCGAGGCCGAGCACGCGATCGAGCTCGTTGGCATGGCCGACGGACTCGTGGATCTGCAAGCACAGCTGCGAGCCGGTCAGGATGAGGTCGGTCTTGCCACCCGGGCAGGGCTCCGCCGTGAGCAGCGCGATCGCCTCGTCGCGGATGCGCTCGGCATTCTCGTGCATCTTGAGGGCCGCGATGATCTCGTAGCCCATCGTCTTGTGGTGACCGCGGAACGATGCGGGGTAGGAGCGCGTCTGGGCGTCACCGTTGCCGACCGCCAGGACCTCGAATCCGCCTCCGCAGCGGGTGATCTCCTGATCGATGAAGGTACCCTCGGTGGAAGCCAGCCATTGCCGCTCACGCTGGCACGAGATATTGCTCTCGGCGACCGCGATCTCCGGCCGACCGCGAAGGAGCCGATCGAGCTCCATCAAGTAGGCCAGCTTTTCTTCCAGGGGAACCGAGAACGGATCGATCTGGTAAGGAGTCTGCCAGCGATCGCGGTACACCTTCTCGGGCGCCAGGCTGATCGCTTCGTCGAGAGCCCGGCTGCTGGCCCGGGCGATGCGAACCGCCAGCTTGGCACAATCGACCATGCCCTTGTCGGTGAGGTCGTACGTCGAGGCGAACCCCCAGCCGCCGCCCGCGATGACCCGGATGCCGACGCCGACGTCGTTGCTGCGATCGAGCTCGCCGACGGCGCCGTTCTTGACCACCAGGTTCTCCCGGCGGGTGCGCACCACGCGAACGTCGGCATAGCTGGCACCCGCAAGCTGCGCGGCATTGAGCGCGGCATCGACGATCGGCTTGGTACGGCTCGCCCAGTTGCCGACCGGCAACGGCTTGACGTCCAGCATTGGCAGTGTCATCGCGTTAATCCTCTAATCGAGACCCACTGGAGGCGGTACCGGGACCTAGAAGCCCGCCGGGCTAGAGAAGTGCATCTTGGACAGGCGCAGCGTCGGCGCGAGGATGTTGCCCTCCCAGAAGGCCGACTCGAGCTCACGCTCGCAAGACAGAGCCTCGACGTGACTGAACAAGCTGGTGAGCGAGTCGGTGAACCGGAGATTCTGTACGGGGTAAGCGATCTGCCCGTTCTCGACCCAGAAGGTGCCGTTTCGGGTCATGCCCGTGATCGAGAGGTCCATGCGGTCGACGATGTTGAGGTAGTGAAGCTGAGTGACCAGGAGCCCGCGATCGAGACCGGAGATGACCTCCCGGAGCGGCGTCGCGCCCGCCTTCATTGACAGGTTGATCGCCCAGGCGCCCATCGTGTTGGGCCAGGGCATGCCGTGGCCGGTCGGAGCGACGCCCATGCGGCTGGCGGTATGGCGATCGTGGGCCAGGCCCACGAAACGGCCATCCTGGACGAAGACGGTCGGCTGCTTGGCCACGCCCTCGTAGTCGAACGGCAGGCCCGGAACCTCCCAGACATCGTCCTGGATCGTGATGCGCTCGTCGAAGAACTTTTCGCCGAGCTTGCCGATGGCAAAATGCTGGCCCTGCAGGTAGTCCAGGGCGTTGAAGGCCATCCAGGGCATCATGCGCATCAGCTCCCCGACGGCGGCGCTCTCGAGAACCACCGGGTAGTCGCCGGGGGGAAGCGGTCGGGCCGAGCGGCCCTTGAGGGCCTTGTCCAGGGCGCGGTGGGTGACGCCCTCGATGTCGAGATCTCGAGCGCGGATCGTGCATGACTTGGCCCAGCCCGAGCCGCCGTCCTTCTCGGCCGTGACCGAGAACTCGCTGTGCTGCTCGTGCCCCTCGGCGCGGATGCCGAGCGAGTTCATCACGATGGTCCGAGTGCGCGTGGTCGAGGCGATGCCGCTGGCTCGTGCCCTCTCCTCGCGGCAGGTGCCGATGGCGTACTGCACGGCCTCGGCACGGTCCTCGGGGCCCATCTCGCCGGGCTCCGGGTATTCGACCGGACGGTAGTGCTGGGGGTCTCGAAGCATCGGCAGCATGTCGGCGTCCGGCGCCTGCACCGCCGCGACCTCCATTGCCTCCCGGATGGCCCGGGCGAGGGTCTCGCGGTCCACCTCGGATACGTCGACCCGGGCCTCGCGACCCTGGTGCTGCACCCGGACCGAGAGCTGCCGGCTCGACTTCATGACGTTCTGCGTGATGGCATTGGCGCCGAAACGCGTGAGATCCTCGTGGCTCTCGCTGTACACGAACTCCGTCGCATCCGCCGGGGAGTCAGAGAGGGCGCGCGACAGCAGGGTCTGGACTTCGGCGGCGGCGACTACTGTCGGCATGATTCTCCCTCGAGTCAGGTGTCGGGCGCAGGCCGGACCCCGAGGCCGGCTTCTGGCACGGTCTCCATCATAGCGTATGGCGGCCAAGGGGGGCAGAGAAACGCTGAAGCCGCGGTTAAGGGCCTTGCGACCCGGCTCGGACGTCGAGGACGCGCACACCGGCGCTCGCGCCCAGGACCACCTCGAGGTGGGCGATGGCGGCCTCGTCGATCACCTCTCCCGGGACCAGCACCGGAATTCCGGGCGGATACGGACAGACGGCCTCGGCGCAGATGAGCCCGGCGGCCTGCTTTATCGGCACGCTCTGGTGCTTTGCGAGTAGCGACTGGCGGGGTGCCATCGCCGCACGGGGGAGCGGTGGCGGGGGCGCATGGCGTGGCCTTGCCCGCAGGTCGGCCAGGGTCCTCGCGACCGAGCGCAGGTGATCGGCGATGCGATCTGCCTCGGGCTCGGAACCGGGGCCTACCAGAAGCAAGACAGCAGCCGGCAACGCCGCCTCGGCGACGAGGCCACGCCGGGCGAGCGCCTCGTAGGCTCGCTCGCCATCCGCAAAGCGCACCAGCACCCGAGCTGGATCGTCGGTCTGCCGGATCTCGACCCCGGCTCGAAGCGCCAGTCCTGCCACCGCAGAGGCATCCCAGCCGACCGAACCCGTTGCCCCTCGCCGGACGGCCTCCGCCGACAGGGCGGCATGTCGGCGCGCCGCGTCGAGGCCCGCGAGGATCCAGAAGCTGGGGCTGGTCGTCTGCAGCAGCCGCAGGGCAGCCGCCACGTCCTCTGTGTCCACGCGATCGCTTCGCATGCCGAGGTAGCCGCCCCCGGTCGGCCCGACCAGGCCCTTGTGGGCCGAATGGATGACCAGATCCGCGCCGGCGGCCAGCGCTTTCGGAGCGTGGCTACCGTGGGCTTCGTCGACGATCAGCACTCGATCGCCTGCCACCTCGCGCAGCGCCCCGATGTCCACCGCGTCGCCGAAGTAGGAAGGGGCCGTGACGAAGACCGCCGAGGCATCCAGATGGGCTGACAAGGCGGCAGCAAAGGCGGCTGCTGGCGGGGGGCAGGCGATGTCCCACGCGGCGTCCCAGGGGGCCTCGACCCAGATGGGATC
>JAJYIO010000278.1 GCA_021790035.1 bacterium
ACGTTTGAATCGGCGATCCCGGCGGGCACGCACGAACTCGAGCTGGTGTACACCGGCAAGCTCGCGACGGTCCCTGCTGGCCTGCACGTCCAGCGTTACCAGGAGGGCGGTCAGGCCAAGATCATGCTTGCCACCCAGTTCGAGCCGGCCGATGCCCGCAAGATGTGCCCGATGTGGGACGAGCCCGAGTATCGCGCGGTCTTCGAGGTGACGGTCGACGTCCCCGCGGCCTTCGAGGCCCTTTCCAACATGCCGGTTGCCCATCAAGAGGGGCTGCCCTCGGGACTCAAGCGAGTTCGCTTCGAGCCCACGCCAAGCATGCCGAGCTACCTGCTCGTCCTGTGCGCCGGTGAGCTCGAGTGGCTCGAAGGACGCGCCGCCGACGTCGATGTCCGGGTCCTGACGGCAAGGGGCAAGAAGGCCCTCGGCGCTTACGCCCTGACCGTGATCGAGGGGCTCTTGCCGTGGTTCAACGACTACTTCGGCGTGCCGTACGCGTTGCCCAAGCTCGATCTCATCGCCATCCCCGGTGGGTTCGAGGGAGCGATGGAGAACTGGGGCGGGATCACGTTCCACGAGTCCGCCCTCCTCTTCGATCCGGCCACATCGAGCCAGAGCACCAAAGAGCAGATCTTCGGCATCGTCGCGCATGAGGTCGCCCACCAGTGGTTCGGGAATCTGGTCACGATGGCCTGGTGGGACGATCTGTGGCTCAACGAGGGTTTTGCAAGCTGGATGGCCACCAAGGCCACCGACGCCTTCAACCCCGAGTGGCGCCTCTGGCCGCGTGCCAACCGCAGCAAGAACGCGGCCATGGCATCGGATGCGCGCCGGACCACCCACCCCATCCACCAGCACGTCGAGCGTCCGAGCGATGCGATCAGCCGCTTCGACGAGATCTCCTACGAGAAGGGTGAGGCGGTCATCCGCATGATCGAGGGATACCTCGGCGAGGACGTCTTCCGCGATGGCATCCGGCAGTACATGAAGGCCCACGCATTCGGCAACTCCACCACATCGGACCTCTGGGCCTCCCTGGCCGGGGCCTCGGGCAAGGACGTGGAGGCGATCGCCCGGAGCTGGATCATGCAGCCTGGCTTCCCGCTCGTGACTGCTCGGCTCGATATGCAGGATGGCAAGAGCGTCCTGGCGATGCGGCAGGAGCGTTTCACCCTGCGGTTCCCCGATGCCGAGCCTCTTCAGTGGAAGGTTCCGATGGTCTATTCCATCGACGCCAGGACCGAGTTTGCCCTGCTCGAGAGCCCTTCTGTCTTCCTGCCGATTCAGCGGCCAGACGCCGTGTGCAAGCTCAACCGGGGGGATTGCGGATACTTCCGCGTGTGGCACCAGGGCGAACTCGGCGAGCGGCTGCGCAAGCATTTCGCCCAGTTGCCGGAATCCGATCGGGTGGAACTCCTGGCTGACGAGTGGGCGCTGGCCCAGGCACGGCTGGCGCCCCTGGCCGAGTATCTGCAGCTCGTCGAGGCCGCCCGGGACGATGAGAGCCTGGCCGTCTGGCAGCAGATCCTGGACTCCCTCGATCTGCTCGACGTGCTGTTGCTGGGCCACCCGAGACGCAAGGGCTTCCACGAGGCGGCTTCGGAAGTCCTGCGTCCGATGGCGCAGCGGCTCGGCTGGGACGATAAGGCTGGCGAACTCGACGTCCAGAGCCTTTTGCGAGGGCGCGTCATCGCGACCCTGGGGCGGTTTGGCGATCACGCCGTCAACGTCGAGGCGCGAGCCCGGTTCGAACGATTCCTGTCCGATTCCGCGAGCCTGTCGGGCAATCTCCGGCCGGTCGTGTTCGGACTCGTCGGCCGCACGGCAGGTGACATCGAGTACGAGACGTTGCTGGGGCTGGCCCGCAAGAGCGATCGGGTCGAGGATCGCACGTTACTCTATACCGCGCTCGCCAGGGCCCAGAGTCCGGACCTTGCTCGCCGGACGCTTGCCATCGCCCTGACAGACGAGGTCGAACCCACGCTAGCGGTACGCCTGGTCGTGCATGTCGGAGCGGCCGAGCATCGAGATCTGGCCGCCGAGTTTGCCAGGGCCAATCTCGAACAGTTCCTGGGCATGTGCGACACCCTGCTCCGCACGCGATTCCTGCCGAGCATCTACGAATCGTACTCGGACGAAGCCCGGGCCGAGGAGCTCGAGGCCATCGCCGAAGCCGCCCTGCCCAGCTCGGCGATGCCAGAGGTTCAAAAGACTGCGGATCTCATCCGCCTCAACGCCGAGCTCAAGGCCGATCTGATGCCCGACATCGAGCGGTGGATCTCCCGCCTGGTGCCCACGACCTGAAGCGTCGCAGCCGGTTTCTAGCCCCATAACCTTTTCCCACCTCGATCTCCAGGCCCCCCACAACGTACAACCGATTCATCGCCGTCTTCCCGCCAACCCGCGGCCGGCGCTGACATCCCCGGCGCCATGTGCGCGGTACGGGCATCCTTGGGTCGCTGTTTGCCCCGCGGTGGGGCCGGTTCTCGGCATCTCTTTGGGCCAAAGCAAGTCGTCCGTCTCTCCGTTTCTGCGCCTTGCTTTCTCTCTGGCGGCACGGCTGTCCCGTCGTGGTCTGGCGCCCATTATCAAGAAAGGGGCCCGCGTGCGCATGGTGCTTCTGACATGGTTGATGTTCTTGGCCAGCGCCCTGGTCGCGTGCGGGGCGCTGCCGACATTCACCTCGACCTTCCTTCCGGTGTGGATGGGCGCTGGATCCTCTGCCCCGGGCGGCGTCCCGCTGGCCGGACCCTCGACCCTATCGGGCAGCGCTCCGCCGGCCGGATCGCCCCTGGCATCGGGCTTGGAGTCCCCGGGTGATATTGCGGCGCTGGCGACCGCTTCTGGCTCTTCCGGCGTGGTCTCGTCGGCCGGTATGCTCGGGATGCGGCGACGCATCTTCCATCAGTGGGATGCCGACGGCGACGACCGTCTGAGCTTGGCCGAGTACGAGGCCGGCGTCCTGGGCTGGCTCAAGCCGCCGCCTCGGCCGTCCGAGCTGCCGGGCATCGAGTCCCAGGTCCGCGCTCGTTTTGCCAAGCTGGACGTCGATGGCGACGGCTATCTATCCGAGGCCGAGTTCCGCCTCCCGATCCGCGGTGGCCGGATCGTCCGCGGGTCGTCACCGCCCCGGGACGACGTGACATGGACAGACTTTCGGTCGACCTGATCCGAGCGCGCCCGCAAGAACCCGAAGCCGAAGCGTACTTCTACGTGAGGCGAAGGGGCGCGGACGTAAGCCGGGGGCAGGTCAACCCGAATCAGGTCCTGGCACTCGCGCCTCGGTCGAGGCCAGCGTCTGGCACCCTGCCGCGCCACGCCAGCCGCCGCGAGACGGCTGGCGCCCGCTTCGTGTATAATCGACTCCCTTGCGGGAGTAACTCAGTTGGTAGAGTTCCAGCCTTCCAAGCTGGCTGTCGCGGGTTCGAGCCCCGTCTCCCGCTCTTTGAGAAAAGGTAGTCCAGGTGCGGATCCTGGCGGTCGGCCGTTGAGAAAACGACGCGGCGGATTCTCAGCGCGTTAGCCAATGGTTAGCCAATCTCGGTCCGAGAGACGGAAACCCGCGTCCCGCCGTCAGACGGTCTTGAGAAAGTGGCTGGAATCGCGGGCGAACGCCGCGGCTTGAGCTGCAGGGGAAGATGGCGAGGCATCTTGCGGTGGATCGAGTAAGCCTTGAAACACTCATCCATGCCGCGGTCGCAGTGCAGCTGCATCTTCTTGATATGGCCAAGCTCCAGTAGGCGCCCAGTACCGGGCTGTTCGACAGCACACTTTCCAGGCTGGCTGTCAAGGATTCGATGCCGCCCGAAAGGGAAGGATTCCCCACGAGCAGAAGGTCTCGACCAGGAAGTCGCGCAAGCGATCCGGCCAGAAAAACAGCTAGGGCGAACATCTTCGGAACTGAGCCAGCGACCGTCGTCGATTCCTGCGCTGCAAGCTGATGTTCAAGCGTGCTGCCGCGCAGCCAGCCGTCAGCTGGCCGCTCACGGGTAATAGGAGGATCCCGTGTCCTATGTCGGCAGCGTCCAGCTCGGCGCGCTCTCGAATCAGCCCACGAACGGCGCCGCCACGATGGCGATCGTCGTCGCGGTGCCAGGCAAGATGTGGGGCTGGATGTCGAACGTGTATTCGATCCTGGCGTGCCCGAGACCCCCTCGGACCGCCTCTTCGGGTTCGCCCGCGATTGGTCCAGGAAGAAGCCCTCGAGCTGGGAAGGCATGCTACTCTGGGGCTATGGCTAATCTGAAGGCAATTCACCACTCAGCCCGGGAGCTCGCATCCCCCGAAGTGGCGACCGCCTTGGACACTGCATGGGATGCCGTCGTCTCGAGCCAAGCTGAAATGGAGGGCGCCTTGGAGAAGTTGAGGGGCCTCGTGTCCCACGACCCCAAGACCTTCGTCGTCCAAGCATCAGAATCGGAGATGCAGGAGTGGGATAGGCTGGCTCAACTTCACCATTCGGCCTCTGTGAAAAA
>JAJYIO010000279.1 GCA_021790035.1 bacterium
GCTCAAGCATGGCGAGCGGCACCGGCTCGAAGACTGCGTGAAGCTCCTCTTGCGCGACAACTCGATCGTGCGAGCCCAGGCGCGATCCTGGCAGCTCCGATACGAGACCAGCCAGCGCGAGCTACGTGAGGCCCGGGGAGCGTTGGTCGAGCGGCACATGGGCGGGGGCTACCAGCCAGTGTCAACCGGGCGATCGCAGGGCACTCCGCCCCGAGGCGGCTCCGGCGTCCCACCCAAGGGCTTCAGGACGCTGCGGAGGGAGGGGTGATGATCCGGAATGCACTGATTCGTGCGGCCGAGTCTCGAAGCGTTGTCGGCCTGGTTTCGCGAGATGAACCACAGAATTGGCTTTACGGCAGAATCCTGTTTGTATCTGGCGACAGCTTTCAGTGGGAGGCTCTTGACGACGATGGTCGAGTCTGCGGGGAGGATGTCATGCCCATCGCGAATCTTATGCGACTGCGATTGAACCCGAGGGAGTGGAACCGGCGCTTCCTTGAGCGCTGCGGGAGTATTCCATCGCAAGAGCCACCCGGCCCTTCGGATGCGGCGGGCTTGGCGAAGGAGCTCTTGCGGGGGAATCAGGAGGTCGATGGTGAGACACGATGATCACCCACAAGCGCGAGACCTGCTACCACTGCCAGACGATCACGCCGGGCGAGCGCGCCTTCAAAGATCCCGCGAGCTACTGCCCGGCCTGCGCGGCTCGTTGCCGGATTCCGCGCAATGTCGAACCGCCTGCGTATAACCAGCGGGCCGTTTCAGCCGTGGCCATGAATCACGTCTACTGGCGCGAGAAGGGCCGAGCAATCCATGCGCGGGTGGACCTGGAGAACGTCATGAATCTGCTGTTCCGGGCCGAAATTATGAATGAGACAGAAATCGAGGTCGTCACGGCTGCCATCTCCGAGGAGGGCGGCGTGGTCGATGGCATACAGCAGGGGATCGAGTGGGGACGGGTCGCCGCCGAGGTCAGCAGCGATACCGAGTACAACATCTCACCAGAGACGGCCTTTGCCACATACCATGCTGCGCTGCGAAAGATCGGCGACTATCTTTCCCGGTAAATAGCAGTAAAGCTTTGTTACAAAGGTATTGACATGTAAGCAAACCAGGATACAATCAAAGCAGAGTCGGGATTTTATGCCCGCACAAGAAACGCCTCGCTGGTAACGGCGGGGCGTTGCTGCGTTGGTGGAGGGCGAATGGCGCTAAGCGTACGGGCTCGGGCATTTCTTGATACTGGTTACGTTGCCCGCACCCCGCGAGCACGGGCCATCGGAGGCGCCAACCCTTCCCCCCGTGTACCGATCGAGGCATACGCCCCGCTGGCTGCCAGCAGGAACGAGCGGGAAGCTTTCCTGGACCGAGAGGTGTCTTATCGCAACCACCTCGCTGGCACTCCCCGCTACGACGATGAGGGGCACCCTGTCGGGCGGAACGAGCCGGCAGAGTTCGGCCCTATAATTCGTGTACTAATTCCCGGCGAGGCCAAGCCGGTCGAGGATTACCTGTCGGCCATCCAGCGCGACTACCCTGATCGCGATGAGAGCCGCCACCGCGGCGATGCCCTCCTCTCCACCGGCGTGAGCCCGGCCCAGATCGACATCGTGTACGCCGAGTAACCCGCTGATGCACCCGCAGCCCGGCCGCCGGGCCTCCGATCACCAGTGCCTGATCTGCGGGAAGCTCTTTCGCGGCCCGGTGATCCACTGCCCCGGCTGCGAGCGCCATGAGGGCGACATCCACGCCAAGAAATGCCCGGCTGCAAATGCTCGATGATGAGACGAGGTGGCATAGTGGATAATATCGCTCCCGAGGACTTCGCTATCATCCACGGAGATGCGATCGAAGTGCTCGAGACAATTTATCCGGGATCTGTTGCGGGATTTATCGCAGACCCACCCTATTGCTCCGGAGGTAGACAGCAGGCTGGCGCGAGAAATACCATCTCGAAGAACGTTCGCAGGGATGAGGACTGGTTTCTGGGAGACCAGATGGGGTCCGATACCTATATCTGGTGGATGCGGCAAATCGCAAAACGCTGCTTGGTGGCGTGCCAGCCAGGTGGCTATGCCTATTGCTTTACCGACTGGAGGCAATACTCAACAGTGACGGCAGCGTGGGAATCCTCTGGCTGGACTCTTCGTGGAGTTGTTGTCTGGGATAAGGACCGAGGTGGCGCGATGGGATCGTTTTGGCGCAATAACCACGAGTGGATTGCGGTATTCGTCAAAGGCAAGCCTAGGCCGCTACCGAATCACTCATTCTTTAATACCTGGAGAGGGGCTAAGCCTCAAGGGGGCTTCCACCCCACAGAGAAACCCATCGGACTGATCGAGTACCTAGTATCGTCGATTACTCCTGTTGGCGGTCTGATCGTTGATCCGTTCGCCGGGAGTGGTGTAACGGGGATTGCTGCGCTTCGTCAAGGGTTTCGCTTTCTTGGAATTGAGCTTAACCCTGGGTACGTCAGCGCGGCGCGACAGCGAATGCTTGATGAGGTAACTCGCTGATGGGTGCGCCCGAGTGAGCCGCCGACCCCAGCAGGTCGCCGAGCCGGTCTCACCACCGCCCCGTCATCCATCGAACCCGATCATCTGCTCCCAGTGCGGATCGGTAGTCGGATACACGACCGGAGCGAGGATCCAGATCGTCTGCACGGAATGCCGAGGCAAGGAGCGCCCCGGTTTGGTGGACGTGACTTGATGGGCAACTTGACGAGCATCAAGGGCGGCAAGAGCGAAGGCGATCCAGACTGGTCCATCACCATCACGATGGCTGGCGGCCAGATGCGGATCGGCATCTCCTCAGGGGTGAGCGACCTCCAGGCGATCGGCGCTCTCGAAATGGCTAAGGTCCTGATCCTGCACGCAGAGACTTAGCGCATCCGCCAGGTGCGGAAGAGCGCAACTGGTCGCGTTCCAAGGGCGCGGCCTGCCATTTTACCGCGTCGTATCGGCGACCGCGGCGCCACGTTTGATCGGGGACGCATCCCATGCCCTGCGATCTCTTCCCCGGTCGTAAATCTTGGTCGCCCAGGGCACCAAACGCCCTTGCGGCGCCGGCCACTAGGCCGAGCCCTCGTGCGGCCAAGCCATCTTGCCCCGTGCCGGTGTTGGGTCCGGCGACCCCGCGAAAGGGCGCGCATGAGTAGCGGGGAGCACGTTCGAGGCGTGGCGGGCCTCCATCACCCTCGGCGGCGAGGCGGCGGCGTGAAGCGCAGGCTTACGACCCGCGAGGGGAAATCCACCCGACACCAGGACCGTGGCATCGGGGCGGGGGCTGATTCGCTACCGGCTCCCGCCCGCAATTCGAGGAGGCCCGAGCCGTCCGCTCGCTCGGTGACATGTCACGAGTGGGCGCCTAGGGCGTTTCGGCGATTCGGGTGTCCGAAAATACGGGGTCGATACCCGAGCTCCCGGCCGGGCCGCATGTCATATTCGCGGGCAAGACCCCATGACGATCCGCGAGGCGAGGAAACCCCATGACGGTCTGCGGTGCGACGACACGAAAGGGTAGCGCCTGCCAAGCGAAGGCGGGCTGGGGCACGCCCCATCCTGGCCAAGGCCGCTGCAAGCTCCACGGGGGAGCTACCCCGGTCAAGCATGCCCGGTACAGCAAGATCACCCGCCCCCGGATCAAGGAGCTCCTAGTCGAGCAGCAAAACGAGCTCGAGGATCCGACCGACCTCCTGCCCGAAATCCGGATGCTCCGGGCGCTCGTACAGGACTACATCGAGCGATACGACGAGTTCACCGAGGCGTTGATCGCTTGGCACAACAGCTTCACGCCCGAGTATCAAGAGGCCGCCCGCGAGGCTTTCGCGCTGGCGGCTGAATCTGGCAACCCGCCCGAACGTCCCGACCCAGTAGAGTACGGCGGCAAGCCCCGCCAGATCATCGACATCCTGGCCGTGGGGAAGTTCATCGGCGAGATCGGCGGCCTGATCGACAAGATCCAAAAGGCCAAGGAGAAGGGCAGCATCACGCTCGACACCCTGACCCGCGTCACGTCCGCCATGGCCCTCGACGTGGAGCGTGCAGCGAGTAGGCACGTTAAAGATGAGTCTATCCGCACCGCGCTTCTCGCCGAAATCGAGCAGCGCTGGGATGCCATCGGGCTGGAGCCCGGGCCAAGTCTGGCGCGAGACGAAGAAGCGTAGGACCGAGAGCAAGAGCCTCGAGCGCTTCCGGTTCGACCCAGCGGCGTACATCCGTGACAAGCTCGGCTGGACGCCCTGGTCTGGCGACGGCGAGCATCCGGGCCAGGTCGAGATCGTCGAAGCCTATACGCTGGCTCTGCGCCAGCAGTTTGAGCGCAGAGACTACGAAGCTGGCAGACTCGCCGAGCCTAGGCTGAAAGCCTGGCGGCCGGGCCAGCTCGTGCAGAACGTCATCCGGGTCGAAGCCGGGATGAACGTCGGCAAAACCAAGCTAGCCAGCGGCCTAGTCAATCACTTTTT
>JAJYIO010000280.1 GCA_021790035.1 bacterium
GATCCAGGATGTAGGGTCGGTTGATCAGTGCGTACGAGAACAAGATGGGCACTCCCCGCGTCCGGCGGGATTCGTACCGGTACAACCGCGCCTTGTTCAGGCGCCAGATCGTCTGCCTGGGCGTCTGGCCCACCGCCGGCGCCGTGGGAGCGAGGGTCACTTCGCCCTCCCGGCCCTGGGCTCGTCGGCCTTCTGCGCGGCGTCCTGGACCCGGCGCAGCAGGTCGGTCATCTCGTCGAGGCGATCGTTCATCCTCTGGAGCTTGTCCTCGACCCCCACGACCAGCTCGGCCACGCGGGCCACGTCCGAGGTCGTCGGGATCTGCAGCGTCTCCATCGTCCGCTGTGCGGAGTCCCGGTGAATCTCGATGCCGGTCAGGAACACCTCGCGGGTGAACGCCATCATCCGGGCGAAAGGATCGCTCGAGATGGCCTCCTGCATCACGCCCGACCAGGCGCTCTCGGCATCGTCGTAGAAGCGCTTGAAGGTGCCCTGGGCATCCTGGTACTGCTGCTTCCACATCTCGAAGATATCGGTTGCGGCCAGCCCCTCGGCGCCGACACTCCTGCGCGAATCGTTATCTGCCATCGCTTCGAATCCTCCCTCTCTTGGCGTGTCGCCACGGTAACGCGACGGAGTTACCGCCGCGTTACCGCGCCAGGAGCTGCAAGGGCAGCGGGTCAGATCTCCAGATGGCGCAGCCTGAGGGCGTTGCCGATGACCGACACCGAACTCAAGCTCATCGCGGCGGCGGCCACGACGGGCGAAAGCAGCCAGCCGAACACCGGGAACAGCACGCCGGCGGCGAGGGGAATCCCGAGGGTGTTGTAGATGAACGCGAAGAACAGATTCTGGCGGATGTTACGCAGCGTGGCGCGGCTCAACCGGTGCGCCCGAACGATGGATCGCAGATCGCCCTTGATGAGCGTGACTCCCGCGCTCTCGATCGCGACGTCCGTGCCGGTTCCCATGGCCAGGCCGACGTGCGCCTGGGCCAGAGCCGGCGCGTCGTTGATCCCGTCGCCCGCCATGGCGACGATCCGGCCCGCCGCCTGAAGCGCCTTGACGACCGCGACCTTCTGCTCGGGAAGCACCTCGGCCTCTACCTGGTCGATGCCCAGACGCCGCGCGATGGCCCGAGCCGTCACCCGGTTGTCGCCGGTCAGCATCACGACCGTGATCCCCTCGCGACGCAGCAGCGAGAGAGCCGCGGGGGTCGTGGCCTTGATGGGGTCGGCGACCCCGATGAGACCCGCGAGGGTGCCCGCCGCAGCGACGAAGACCACCGTCTGGCCCTCCTGGCGAAGCTCGCCAGCCTTGTCTTCCAGGATCTCCGTCGCGATGCCTCGCTCGGTCACGAGCGCGGCACTGCCGAGCACGACCTCGGTATCGCCGACCCTTGCGACTGCGCCTTTGCCGGGCTCGGCCCGGAAGTCGCGCACAAGCTCCACCTCGAGCTTGCGCTCTGCCGCAGCGGCCAGGATCGCCCCGGCGAGGGGATGCTCGCTGCCCTGCTCGACGCTTGCCGCCAGGGTCAAGAGACGCTCCTCGGTCATGCCGGCGGTCGGGGCCAGCGCGGCCAGGCGCGGCTTGCCCTCGGTCACCGTGCCGGTCTTGTCGAGGACCAGGGTGTCGATCCGCCCCAGCGTCTCGAGCGCCTCGCCGCTCCGGATCAGGACCCCGGCCAGCGCCCCGCGCCCGATGCCGACCGTGAGGGCGACGGGCGTGGCGAGGCCCAGGGCGCACGGGCAGGCGATGATGAGCACGGCGACCGCGTTGATCAGGCCGTGCGCCAGGCGCGGCTCGGGGCCAACGCACGACCAGACGACGAACGTGAGGACCGCCGCGGCGACGACGGCGGGCACGAACCACGCGGAGACCCGGTCTGCCAGCCCCTGGATGGGAGCGCGGCTGCGCTGCGCCTCGTCCACCATGCTGACGATGTGGGCCAGGATCGTGTCCGCACCGACCTTTCTGGCCTCCATCACGAAGCTTCCCGTCCCGTTGAGCGTGCCGCCGACCACCGCGTCGCCCGGCCCCTTCTCCTGGGGAATCGCCTCACCGGTCAGCATCGACTCGTCCACCGAGCTGCGGCCGTCGCGGACAACCCCATCGACCGGAATCCGCTCGCCCGGCCGCACCCGCAGACGGTCGCCGGGTTGCACGAGTTCGATCGGGACGTCGGATTCGCTGCCATCGGCGGCGATCTGGCGGGCGGTCTTGGGCGCGAGGCCGAGCAGGGCCTGGATCGCGCCGCGCGTCTTGCCGCGCGCCTGCAACTCGAGAACCTGTCCCACGATCACGAGGACCGTGATGAAGGTCGCGGCATCGAAGTAGACCGGGGCCGCCCCGTCGACCCGGAAGGCCGGCGGGAAGAGGCCCGGGGCCACCACGGCGACGACGCTGTCGAGGTAGGCCGCCCCGACGCCGGTCGCGATGAGGCTGAACATGTTGAGGCTACGGTTGACCAGGGAAGTCCAGCCGCGCTGGAAGAAGAAGGATCCGGCCCACAGGACGACGGGGCTGGAAAGGGCGAACTCGATCCACTCGAGAGCCCTCGGCGAGAGCGACGTCAGGAGTCGGTGGCCCAGGAGGCTGTCCAGCCAGATCGCGAAGACCGGGACCGTGAAGGCCAGCGACACCCACAATCGACGCGTCATGTCCGCCAGTTCGGGATTGGCCCGATCGGTGACCAGCATCGCCTGCGGCTCGAGGGCCATCCCGCACTTGGGGCAGGCGCCGGGGCGATCCGAATCCACCTCGGGGTCCATCGGGCAGAGGTAACGTGCCCCGGCCGGAACCGGAGCGGGCATGGGAGGGTGAACCGGGGGCGGCGCTGGCGGGGCGGCGGTCGCCATCGGCAGCCCCATCATGGGCAACTCGGCGATCGGCATGCTGGCGATGCCCCCAGGCCCGTGCGATCCGGCCGCCTCGAGGTAGCGGACCGGATCGGCCAGGAACTTGCTGGCACAACCGCTGCAACAGAAATAATACGTCGTGCCCTCGTGCTCGACCGTCGCCTTGGCCTTGGCCGGCGGGAAGGTCATGTTGCAGACCGGATCCGTGACCATCGACGCACTCGCCGACACGACGCCATCCTCCGTACCAGACCAACGGTTGCCCCTCCAGTCTAGACCGACTTTCGGTCGACATGAACCCGAACTCCCCCGCAAGAACCAGAAGTCGAATCGTGCTGCCGCCGGTGAATTGATGTTGCGCTGACGCCAGCTCTGGTCATGTCAGCCCGGAACAGGTCCAGAGCCGAACCCGCCAGAAAACGGGTGTCCGCCTCTTGCGCTCGACGGTGAGCGCGCTATCCTCTCTTCATTTCCAAAAGGATATGGATTCCGAGCCCGAGGGAGACCTCGGATACCAGGATCGATACCTGGCGAATCATCGCCCGATGGATTCGAAAGAGTTCAAGGCCATGATTCACTCCCCGCAATAGGGGACAAGGATTCGCAGATGCCTTCGGGGGGAAACCTCTGAAGGCATCTGTGTCTTTGCCTCACCGGCCAGTGGCTAGATTCCCGGGCCGACCGCCAGGCGGTTGGCAGCCAGGAGCTCGGTCACGCGCTCGTCGAGCACTTGCGAGAAATCCTCGTAGAACTGGCCGATCGCCAGGAAGTCGTCGGGGGTTTCGAGGCTGACGACGGCATCCACCTCGGGTTGCAGCCGCTCGAGGGTCCGCCGCGGTCCCACCGGCGTGGCCAGGACCACGGCCCGGGGATGCCGCTCCCAGAGGTCGTGAATGGCCGCCAGGGCGGTCATTCCCGTCGCGATCCCGTCGTCCACCAGGATCACGTTCCGGCCCTCGAGCGAGATGGCAGGACGCGCCGCCCGCAACCGCTGCTCTCGCTCCTCGGCAACCCGACGCTGGCTCTCGGTTTCCTGGCCGAGGAAACCCGGGGGAAGCAAGACCTGCCTGAGCAGCGCATCGTTCAGCACGCGAGTGCCGCGAGCTGTCACCGCACCGATCGCCAGCTCCGGGTTGCCGGGAAATCCCAGCTTCCGCGCCACGATCACGTCCAGCGGCGCTCCGAGGGCCAGCGCGACCTCGGCTGCGACCTCGACCCCACCGCGCGGGAGCCCCAGGACGACCGGGGAGCGGTCCTGGTAGTCCAGGAGGTGCCCGGCCAGGAGCTTACCCGCCTGGCTCCGATCGGCGAAGATCACGGGCTCCTCCTCGCAGCTCGACCTGGCGCCACCTCTTGCTACGGCCGCTCGTACTCCGGGGGCGGCCGATCGAACTCGCCTCCCGAGGGAGGCTGCTCCACCTCCGCCCGGGCGATGGCCTCGGCCGCGGCGCGCTCGCCCTGACGCCGCCTGGCCGATTCGGCCGGAACCTCGGCCCTGAACTCGGCACCGGTCCTTTCGGCTGGCCTGGAAGCCGTTTTCGGCCGCTTGCGATTCTTCACGGGACTTCCCTCGCTCGATGGAAATCGCCTCGCTGA
>JAJYIO010000003.1 GCA_021790035.1 bacterium
CATCGCCTCGAGGGCGTCGATCTGGTCCGAGCCTCGCATGGTGGCCAGAGTGGCGGTGAGGGACGTTCCGGGCTTGGCCCCGATCATCGCACCGGTCAGGAGCGGGGCCAGTTCGCGCAGGATCACGAGGCCGGCGAAGGAGCCGATCATCGCCTGAGTCCCCAGCGGCAAGAAGGCGTGGTAGGCCATCAGGGTGGCCGTCGCACCGATGAAGGCCGCCACCGCCAAGACGGGCCCGAGGGTCGGGAGCGCCACTCTCTTGAAATGAGCCGGCACCAGGCGCCACTGCGGCTCGTGGGCTCTGAACATGCGACCGACGAACCGGGCCGAGCGCCCCAGGCTGGCCAGACTGCCGATGGCCCCCCGGCCGAGTCTGGCCAGCAGGGAGCTCTCGGCCTGCGGGCCAACCCGGATCACCACCTCGCCCCCAGCAACAGGGCGGTGAGAACCGCATTGACTCCGGCGATCGCCAGGATGGCCTGCACGACCGTGCGATTGGCCGCATTGCCTACACCCTCGGCGCCTTCTCGTACCGAAAGGCCGTTCTGACATGCCAGCAGTCCGACGAGCATCCCGAAGACCACGGCCTTGAGCGTGGCCTCGGTCAAGGACGAGGGCGTGATGTCGCGCGCCAGCGACGAGAAGATGTTGCCAGGAGCCAGCCCGTAGGCAAAGATCGCCACGCCGAAAGCCCCGGCGATCGCAGCCGCGGCCCCGATCAACGTCATCAGGGGCGTCAGCACCATGAGCGCCAGGATCCGCGGAGCCACCAGGTAAGCCACCGGGTCCAGGCCGAGAACCTCGAGCTCGTCCACCTCCTCTCCCACGCGCATCGCGCCGAGTTCCCCGGCGAATCCCGTCCCCACCTGGGCGGCCAGCATCAAAGCTGTCATGGCGGGTGCGAAGTCACGCACGATGGTCTCGGGCAACATCAACAGGAGGAGGTGCTCGGCCCCGAAATGCTTGAGCACGCCGATCCCCTGGATCGCGGCGATCGATCCGATGGCTGCCATGATGGCGATGATCGGCCCCACCGCACCGGGCCCCACAGCACGGGCCGCTCGGGCCGTTTCGCGCATCGAGAAACTGGCCGTCGGCAGCGCCACCGCGGCCCGGCCAGCGAGCCGGGCCAGCTGGCCCACCTGTGCCAGGACTCCTGGCAAGTATCCCCGGTTCATCGAGTTGCTATCGCGAAGGCGGCCATGCCGCTTCCCGGCGATCATACTCGAAGCGACCGACACGCGCTTGCCAGGAAAAAGACCCGGGCAAGAAGCCCGGGTCCCTTCAGAGCAACGGTGTTTGTCGGGAAGCTGGTATGGCCTAGTAGCCGGTGGTGCTGCCACCCGTGGTGGTGCCATAGCCGGTGGTGCTGCCGTAACCGGTGGTGCTGCCGTAACCGGTGGTGCTGCCGTAGCCGGTCGTGGTGCCGTAGCCGGTCGTGGTGCCGTAGCCGGTGGTGCCGCCATAGCCGGTGGTGCCGCCGTAGCCGGTGGTGCCGCCGTAGCCGGTGGTGCCGCCGTAGCCGGTCGTGCCACCGCTGCTCGGGTAACCATTGGAGCCGTTCTGCATCGAGGCATAGACGGTGACATCGTCGGACGTCTGCGTCGCCTTGGCCTCCACCTGCTTGGTCTCGCCAGGCTGGAGGTCGACGGTCTGGTTCTGGGTCTCGACGGACTGACCGCTATCGGTGAACGTGATCGTGAGAGTGGCCGACACCTCGACGCTGTTGGGATTGGTGACAGAGAGCTCGGCGTCGACCTTCTCGTGGCAGAGTCCGAGGCAGTACCAGGATCCACCGTAAGAGGTCTTGCTGGCCACGGTGGCCGTCACCGGCTGGAGAACCGGGGCCGGGGTCGGCGTTGGCGTGATGGGCGTGGGATCCACCGGATACGTGGTGGGATAGGTGGATGGCGTGTTGCTATAACCATTGGTGCCCGAGCAGTTCGTCGAAAGGCTCGAGTTGTAGTTGACGCCGCCAGTGCCGACGCTCTGGCTCGAACACCCGGCGGGGTTGCCGCCGCCGCAGCCGGCGATGGATAACGCTCCACCGAGAACGAGAATCGCGACCCAGGTTCGCGTACGCATCGATTTTCCTCCGACTTTCCTCAACACCGTTTGCTCTACCGATACTTCGCCGTCAGCACCGGAGAACTTGCGCTGGCGCGGTTAAGGAGCCCTGAAGGAGTAGAGAACCTTCCCTTAAGTTTCGAGGTTGATCCGCCCTCGCTGCGTTCGGGCCGTGACTCGAAGAAACCCGCCGGTTCCCTCGAACTCTCTCCAGCTGAGGGTAGCTGCCACGCCGCCTCGCTCTCGAGACGGCCGACCTTTCACCTGGAAGGAGCCCACCTGCACGGCAGATGGCGGCGCGAAACCGGTAGCTTCAATCTCCAGCTGCGGGTAGCTGCCACGCCGCCTCGCTCTCGAGACGGCCGACCTTTCACCTGGAAGGAGCCCATCCGCACGGCAGATGGCGCCACGGGACCGGATCGGGTCGCAACGCGCTCGGGATCCATCAAGCCCGGGTCGATTCGCTCGCGAAGGCTCTTACCCGCCGCTCGAACGACCCGCGCTCGCTCTGGCCGAGCGGCCAGAGCGCGAGATCAGACGATCAGTAGCTCGACCCGTAGGACGACGCTGCCGACCCGTACCCGGTGGTCGAGCCATAGCTGGACGTCGTTCCGTACCCGGTGGTCGAGCCGTAGCCAGTCGTGGTGCCGTACCCGGGGGTCGAGCCGTAGCCGGTCGAACCATAGCCCGAGCTGTAGCCCGTTGCGCTGGCATTGGAGTTGCCGACCTGGACCGTCTTGGTGACCTGGGGCGTGGCATCATCCGAGGTCTGCGTGGCCTGGGCCTCGAAACTGCTGTTGCCGTTCGCCTGGAGATCGACCGTCTGCTGGACCGTCTCGCCGGTCGCCTGCCCGCTCGAGGAAAAGCTCACCGTGACCTCGGCAAGGACCTCGAAGGCATTGGGATTGGTGACGGAAATCTGCGCGTCGACCTTCTCGTGGCAGAGGCCCAGGCAATACCAGGATCCGCCGCTCTCGCTCTTGCTGCTCACCACGGCCGTCGCATTCTGGACCTGCACGGGGATGGGCGTCGGCATCGGCGTCGGAACGACGGGCACCGGCGTCGGGCCCACGGGCGAGACCGGAGCCGCCGAAGGAGCCGAGCTGGGAGTCGCGACCGCTCCGACGCGAGTTCCACAGCCAGACGCGAGGCTCACGGCGACGGCCACACCGACGCAGGCGATTCCCATTCCGCCCTTGGACAGTCCGCTCACCTCTGGCATCCTCCCGCTTTCACATGCTGTTAAGGCTATGTGGCACGAACCGGGTCAGATCTTGCGGCTGTCCGTTTAAGGAGCGATGAAGGGATATTGAAAGATCAGAGAAGTTTGAAAGAACGCGCCTGGTTGCAGCGGGAGAGCCATGGCCGCGGTCAGAGCATCCGGGTCATGCGCCGATGGAGGATGCCGGCGTCGAGGAAGACTTCCCCCTCTGCGGTATAGGCCAGGTGCTCGTAGAACGGAATGACCTGCACCTGGGCATCCAGGACGAGGCGGGTGATCCCTTCCCGGCGAGCGTAATCCTCGACCAGGCGCATCAGCGCCTTGCCGACGCCGGACCCTCGAGCCTCGGCAAGTACGGCCACCCGGCCGATCCTGGCCGTGAAGCGATCCTCCATGATGAGACGTGCCGTCCCGACGGGCTCTCCATCCAGATAGGCGAGCGCATGCCAGCAGATGGCATCGAACTCGTCGATCTCGATGTCCGGATCGATCCCCTGTTCCCGGATGAAGACGGATTCCCGTACCTCGAGCGCCTCGCGAAGCTGCGGCTCGGTACCGGCGAACAGATCGAGGACGAGCTGGCTGGTCGGACGGGGAGCCGTCATCGCGCGAATCCGGAGAGCCACGGGAGGCTCTGGGCCCATTCGGAGATCACGGTCAAGCTGTTGGTCATGATGAGCGCACCCACTCCGATGAGGAGCACCCCGCTCGTGATCTCCACCACCTTCATGTGCCGCTTGACCTGATCGAAGAGGCCCATGAGGCGGTTGAAGGCCAGCGCCGTGATGAGGAACGGGATGGCCAGGCCGGCCGAGTAGGCAACCAGCAGGATCATCCCGGCACCGAGCGTCTGCTGGGTCGCAGCCAGCGACAAGATACCAGCCAGTACCGGGCCGATGCACGGGGTCCAACCGAAGGCGAAGGCCAGGCCCACGATGAACGATCCCGCGATCCCGGCGGGCTTGCGCGTGACCTGAGCACGCTTCTCCTGGTACAGGAAGGGGATCCGGAGCAGGCCCAGGGTGTGGAGCCCGAAGAGAATCACGATCGCCCCGGCCACCTCAGCCAGCAGGTGCTGCTTGGCCAGGAGGAAGGATCCGAGTGCCGTAGCCGAGGCTCCGAGCGCGATGAAGACCAGCGAGAAGCCCAGGACGAAGGCCAGCGTGTTGAGGAGAACCTGCTGCTGGATGCCTCCGGAGCTTCGCTCCGAGGGCGCGGCGACCTCACCCGACCTCCCGCCCGAAGCCACCAGCTGCGCGCCAGAGACGGCCCTGCCGCTCTTGAGCTCCTCGACCGAGACCCCGGCCACGAAGCTGAGATAGCCCGGGACCAGCGGCAAGACGCAGGGGGAAAGGAAGGAGACCAGGCCAGCGCCCAGTGCGACGGCCACGGACATGTGATTCATGGGTTCAGTGCCACCTCTGCCACATTCTAGCCAACCACACGCGTTCCTGCTCCCGGCAGATGTCAGGGACACTCCACCGGGTGGCCAGGCAAGGATGGCCTGGCGGTCCGCCTATACCGTCTCCAGGCCGCCGGTGGCCCGCTCGACCTCTCCCGAGCCATTGCACTTGGGGCAGGCGATCTCCAGATCCCCGTCACAGCGATCGCAGACCGTCTCGCCGTAACCGGCGGGATGGTCCATGCGACCGCTTCCCTGGCACTTCGTGCAGGAGATCTGACCCGATCCCTTGCACCTCGAACATGGAACTGGCACTGCGGCTCCCCTGACTGATGACGAGACCCGGAGTCACCGGCGCCGGGAGGCTCTGCCCCTCGGCAAGACCGGAGTTCGACCGGGATCTCGTTCGAAACGTTCCCTGTAGGGCAATTCTAGCGGAATCCCCGAAGTTCGCCTGCCCCGGGGCAGCAGGCCGGACCGTACCGCCCTGGCTGCTACTGCCGCCCGAAGGAACGCGGCAGCTCGACTCCCGCCGCAGCCTCGGCCCGAAACATCGCATCGGCCTCGAGAGGAGAGGCGACCTCCGGATTGCGATCCAGCCCGGTCGGATCGTCGGCCGCCATCTGCATGCGATCGAGTTCGGCACGCACGGCATCGTCCGGAACGTCGGCCACGTCGTAGCAGCCCATCGCCATCGCCACGCCGAGCCCCGCGCCCAGCGTGGCGTTGTACTGGACCAGGCGACACAGCGAGTGCGCCATGGGCGTGTAGCCCGCAGCCCGGGAAGCGATCGCCACGTTCCGCCACGCCACGAGAAGTCCGGCATCCAGGGCGACCCGAGCGACCAGGGGCCGCCCCGTGGGCGTCACCCGGAGGCCGCGAAAGTCCGGATAGTATGCGAAGGTCCCGGCCCGCCGTATCGCGGCGTTGGCCGCGATGAGCGGCAGGGACAGGCGCAGGCGGGTGCCGAGGAGATGGCGCGTCTGCCGGACGTAGACTCCGCGATAGGAAGCCGCGCCAGGGCCCGCTCCGGAATCCCCTCGGTCTTCTCCGGGATCGACCCGGGCCCCGGGTAGCGTCGCATCCGCGTCCTTCCAGCCGAGATCCTCGCGCATCCAGCGGCCGAAGATCGCGACCTCGAAAGCGAGGCGATCGTCGGCGCCGCGGCGGGACCAGTGCAGCAGCTCGGCGGCGTCGGTCGAGAAGTAGATGAGACCGTTCCAGCTCGTATCCAAGGGACCGAGAACCGCGACATTGAATCCGTCCGCCTCGAAGGGTAGCGCCGGCGCCAGGCCATGCCGTTCCCGCCAGCGCATGAAGGCCAGGGCCAGGTGCGGCGGGCCGACCAGGACGTGGTCCGGACCGCGATCCAGTTCGAGGAAGCGGCGGGAGCCGAAGAGCCGCACCCGCCGATCTTCGAGATCCGGATCGGCCACCGCCCGCGTACAGGCCTCGACGATCTGCGCGGGCGTGACCCCCCTCACCCGGGGCAGGGGGCTGACGCCGAGCACCTGCGGCAGGCCATGCTCGGAAAAACCGAACGAGAAGCGCTCCCCGAGCTGCTCGACGAGGTCTCCATCCGGGGTGGCATCGAGGAAGAAGCGCGCCGCCACGCTCTGGCCATCCACCTTGAGGGCGCGGAGGCAATCGCCTTCCGGGCGAAGCTCGGACCAGGTTCCCCGCAAGACGGGGACGTGGGCCTCGGCCAGCATCCGGGCCAGGGTCGTCGAGCCCCGATCCGGATCGAGCGCCACGAGCTGGACCCCGGCCCGGGCGAGAAAGGCGCCGAAGATGCCGTCACCCGAGCCCGGGGCCGGAGGCGCGAGGTGGCGCGAATCCCGATCGACGTAGGCGAGGCCACCCTCGGTCAGGAGCCCTCCCAGAAGACGCCCGGGCGGGGCGACCAGGCCGACTCGAGCGCCCGCCCGCGCCGCCGCCACGGCGGCCAGCACGGCCTCGGTCTCATGGCCGACCACCAGGATGTCGAAATCGTGCCCTGTCGACGTCATCGTGGGACACCGTCCTCAGGACGAGGCGGAATGAGCCCTGTACACGGCAGGGGGCAGCATCGTTCGCGCCATGGGCTACCGCAAGGTCGGCAGCGGCGCGTTCAGCACGTGGACCGCCTCGCCGCGAGCCGCCATCACCGCCTCCTTGAGCGCCTCGGGGAGGGTCGGATGGGCGTGGATGGTGAGGGCCACGTCCTCGTACAGGGCACCCATCTCGATCGCGAGCGCGGCCTCGGCGATCGTGTCCGATGCGTTCGCACCGACGATGGTCACGCCCAGGATCTCCCCGGTGTCCCGGTCGAGGACGGCCTTGCAGAAACCGTCGGTCTCCTGGTTGGTCAGCGCCCTCCCGAGGGCGGCAAACGGGAACTTGCCCACGGCGATGTTGCGTCCAGCTGCCCGCGCTTGCTCCTCGGACAGGCCTGCGGTGGCAACTTCGGGGTCCGTAAAGACGACCGAGGGGATCACTCGCGCATCGAAGGCAGCCGCCCTGCCGGCGATGACCTCGGCGGCGATCTCCCCCTCGCGAGAGGCCTTGTGGGCCAGCATCGGGTTGCCGACGACGTCGCCGATGGCGTAGATGCCAGGGACGGCCGTTTGCATCTTGTCGTTCACCGGCAGGAAGCCCCGATCGTCGAGCTTCAGGCCGGCCGCATCGAGGGCAAGGCCGCTCGTGAACGGCCTGCGGCCGACCGTGACCAGGATCTTGTCGCACTGCACGGTCCGGGCCGTACCATCGACTTCCATGCCGACGATGAGCCCGTCGGGCCCTTCCGAGAAGCCCTTGGCCTTGGCCCGGGTCACGACCTCGACGCCCAGCTTCTTGAGCTTGCGTTCGAGCAGCTTGGCCACCTCGGGATCGAACCCGGGCAGGACCTGGTCCATGGCCTCGACGATCGTGACCTTGCTCCCGAGCTTGGCCAGGGCCGTGCCGAGTTCCAGGCCGATGTAACCGCCGCCGATCACGAGCAGCCTTGCCGGCACCGTCTGCAGCGCCAGTGCGTCGGCAGAATCGAGCACGCGGTTGCCGTCGCGGGGAAAAGGACCGATCTCGATCGGAACCGATCCGGTCGCGATGATGATGTTGTCGGCCTGGATCGAGACGGGTCCCTTCTCGGTCAGGACCTCGACATCGTGGGCCGACCGGAAGCTCGCCCGGCCGCTCAGGATCTCGGCCCCGTTGCCCTTGACCAGCGTCGCGACGCCGCCGGTGAGTTTCTTGACGATCTCGTCCTTCCAGCCGATCAGACGCGGCATGTCGACCTCGACCCCGCTCACCTTGATACCGAAGGCCTCCGCATGGCGAGCCTTGTCGGCCAGCTTTGCCGCCGTGATGACGGCCTTCGACGGGATGCAGCCCACGTTCAGGCAGGTCCCGCCCAGTACCCCCTTCTCCACCAGGATCGGCTTGATCTTGAGCTGGCCGAGGCGGATCGCCGCGACGTAGCCACCGACCCCGCCGCCGATGATCAGGGCCTGGGTGCTGCGCGTCTCCATTTGGGGCTCCTTCCGGATTGACTGAACCGTTCCTGGTTCGAACGGACCCTCTGCGCGGTCGCCGTGCGGCGCAACCGGGCCCCTTCTTGCTTCCATTGCCTGCCCGGAGACACCGCTCCGGATAAGACTCGATCGGCCGGCCGGATGGCTGGCCATGGCAAGCTTACATCTCCAGGAGCAACAGCTCGGGGCTCTCGAGGTAGCGGATCAGGGCGTTGATGAACCTCGCGGCATCCGCGCCGTCGACGACCCGGTGATCGAAGGAGAGCGCCAGGTACATCATCTCGCGAACGACGATCTCCCCGTCGCGGACGACCGGTCGCTGCTGGGTCTTGCCCGTCCCCAGGATCGCGACCTCCGGCTGGTTGATGATGGGCGTGCCCCAGAGGCCGCCCACGCTCCCGTAGTTGGTGATGGAAAAGGTACTGCCCGTCAGGTCGTCCATGGTGGCCTTGCCCTGGCGGGTGAGCTGAGCCAGACGGTCGATCTCGCCGGCGATCTGCCAGATCGTCCTGGACTCGACGTTCTTGACGACCGGCACCAGGAGGCCCTGCTCGGTGGCCGTTGCGACGCCCAGGTTGAAGTAGCGCTTGACGACCAGCTCGTTGCTGGCGGCGTCGAAGTGGGCGTTGAAGCGCTCGAACTCGCGCAGCGCCGCCACCAGGGCCTTCATGATGAACGGGAGGTACGAGAGGCGCAGACCGCGGGATTCGGCCAGGGGCTTGGCCTTGCGACGCAACGCCGCCAGGGCCGTCATGTCCACCTCGTCGACGTGCGTGACGTGAGGGGAAGTGAAGGCGCTCTGCACCATGCGCTCGGCGATGCGGCGCCGCAGGCCCCGCAACGGGATGCGCTCCTCGAGGCCGGCGGGTGCCAGGGGAGCCTCTCTCGGTGCCGCCGGAGCGGCCGGCACCACGCCTCTCGAGTGGCGCTCGACATCCTCTCGCGTGACGCGTCCGCCGGGTCCCGTACCCGGAACCTGGGTGAGGTCGACCCCCAGCTCGCGAGCCAGAGCCCGGGTCGCAGGCGTGGCGAGGACTTCGCGCACCGACCGGACCGGACCGGCCTCAAGAGGAGTCACGACCGCAGCCGCCACGCCCGCAGCGCGTCGAGCCGGCACGCCGTCCACGTCGGGGCGGGGCCCCGGAGCAGCCGGGGGCGGCAAAGAAGCAAGAGGCAAAGTCGCCGGCCGGGCAGGCTGGGCTGCCGGCCCCGCCGCGGCGTGCGAATCGACCGGGCGGCTCTCTCCGGGGGCGAGCTCCAGCGTGAGCAGTCGCGTGCCTACCGGAACGACATCGCCCTCCTTGGCATCGATCGAGACGACCCGGGCCCGCCGGGAGGAAGGGATCTCGACCGTGGCCTTGTCCGTCATGACCTGCACCAGGGGCTCGTCTGCCTTGACCTCCTGGCCGGCCGAGACCAGCCACTTGACGACCTCGCCCTCCATCACGCCCTCGCCGAGGTCGGGAAGGGCGAACTCGTAGATGCGGTCATCAGCCATCGGGAACTCCTATCCTCAGAACGACAAGATCCGGTCGATGGCCTCCCGGACGCGCCTGGCGTCAGGTAGGTACTCGGCCTCCAGCGCATACGGGAACGGGGTGTCGAAGCCGGTCACGCGCAGGACCGGGGCCTCGAGGCGCAAGATCGCGTGCTCGGCGATGAGCGCGGCGATCTCGCCGGCGAACGACCCCGTGCGCGGCGCCTCGCTCACGATGATCGCCCGACCGGTCTTGCCGACCGAGGCCAGGATCGCCTCGAGGTCCAGCGGCACCAGCGTCCTCAGGTCGATGACCTCGACCGAAATGCCCGCCACGGCCGCCTGCTCGGCAGCCTCCAGGGCGACGACGGTCATGGCGCCATAGGTGACCAGCGTGACCTGGCTCCCCTCCCGCAACACCTTGGCCTTGCCGATCGGCACCGTGTAATCATGGTCCGGCACGTCGCCCCTGGCAGCCCGGTACAGGCGCTTGGGCTCCAGGAACACGACCGGATCCTCGCCCCGGACCGCAGAGAGCAAGAGGCCCTTGGCATCGTAAGGATTGGATGGCACGACCACCTGCAGGCCCGCCGTGTGGCAAAAGTAGGCTTCGTTGCTCTGGGAGTGGTACAGACCGCCCTTGATGCCTCCCCCGAAGGGCGTCCGGACCACCACCGGACAGGAATACTGCCCTCCCGAACGGTAGCGGTACTTGGCCATTTCGTTCACGATCTGGTCGAAGGCCGGGTAGATGAAATCGGCGAACTGGATCTCGGGAACCGGACGCAGCCCGTAGAGCGCCATGCCGATGGCCGTGCCGACGATCCCGGCCTCCGACAGCGGCGTGTCGATGACGCGCTTGTCCCCGAACCGCTCCTGCAGACCGGCGGTCGCCCGAAAGACGCCCCCGAACTTCCCGACGTCCTCACCGAGCACCACGACGCGGTCGTCGGCCTGCATGGCGGTCGACAGGGCGGCATGGATCGCCTGCGCGAGGTTGAGCGTGGGCATGTCAGGCTTCTCCGGACGGGGAAACCGCCGTGGACCAGACGTCGGAAAACAGGGTGGACGGATCCGGCATCGGGGCCTGGCTGGCCCCTTCGATCGCGGCCTCGATCTCGCGATCCGTCGCCGGCAGGTCGATCGTGGGCGCCCCCCGATCCCGCAGGTAACGCTCGAAACGCTCCACGGGATCGGACTCGGCGCCGCGAGGCATCACCGCCTCGATCAGCGTCGCGCCCATCCCCCCGCGGGCCCGAGCGACCGCGAACTCGAGGGCCTCGACCATGGCCAGAACGTCCACCGCATCGACGCGGATGCCCTTCAACCCGTAGCCGTCGGCACGGGGCGCGACGGGCTCGGGCTCGAGGTTGGTGCACACGAAAATCACCGGAACTCCGAACCTGCCGGCAAACTCGAGCGCCGCGTGAAACTCCCCCGACGCCACGACCCCGCCCGCGAACGAAGCGAGCGCCACCGTGGGTTCGGAGCGAAGCCTGGCAGCCCACGCCACGCCCGTCGCGTGGACCAGGTGCGCCGCCCCGACGGCGCTGGCCGAGGCGATATGGAAGTCGCGGTGGATCTGATAGACAGGCAGGACCCGGCCCTTGCTCGGCGCCTCGCGGCTGCCGAAGGCCTGGTGCGCGATGCGCTCCAGCGGAACGCCGCGCCCGACGACCGCCGGCAGGTCGCGAAACCCGCCGAACAGCCAGTCGTTGCGGTCCAGGGCATGGGCGATCGCAGCCCCGACCGCTTCGTGGCCGTGGGCGGACAGATGGAAGGGAATCGCTCCTTGACGCTGCCAGAGAGCGAGCCGGTCATCTAGCCTCCGGGCCACGACCATCGTCCGGTGCAGCGCGGTCAGGCGCTCTGCGGGGATGTCCGGCACGGCCGTGACTACGTGCCCGTTGCCGTCGAGGACCGAGCGCGGAGCTTCCGGCTCGGATGGTTCGCGGGTCTCGATTGCCAATTCGCCCCCCCCATCCTCAAGCCGACTGCGCCCGGCCCGAACGAATCTCACCCGCCGCCAAAAGCTCGGCAGCCCGGTAGGAGCTGCGAACCAGCGGTCCAGAGGCCACGTACCGGAAGCCCATGGACTGCGCTAGCTCCTGGTATGCGGCGAACTCTTCCGGCTTGACGTACTCGACGACCGGCAGGTGACGCGGACTCGGCTGCAGGTACTGACCGAAGGTCACGATGTCGCACTCGGCGCCACGGAGGTCACGCAGGCATTCCTCGACCTCTGCCGGCGTCTCGCCGAGGCCCACCATCAGCGAACTCTTGGTAAAGGGCACCGGACCCCGTTCCCGGCTCCGGCCGAACTCCTTGAACGCCCGCAGGACCCCTAGGCTCTGGACATAGGTCGCCCGCCGATCCCGCACGCCGAGGGACAGCCGCGCCACCGTCTCGACGTTGTGGCCCAGGACGTCCGCGCCGCTGGCCGCGATGATGGCCACGGCCTGGCGATCTCCGCAAAAATCGGGGACCAGCACCTCGACCAGCAGCTCGGGCAGCCGTTGCTTGAGCAGCCGGACCGTGCGGGCGAAGTGCTCCGCGCCTCCGTCCGGCAGGTCGTCCCGATCGACGGAGGTAAGGACCACGTAGTCGAGCCCCAGCTCGGCGATCACGGCGGAAAGCTTGTCGGGTTCGGCCGGATCGAGCGGCTCAGGTCGTCCGGTCGTGACGTTGCAGAACCGGCAGCCCCGCGTGCAGACCTCGCCCATGAGCATGAACGTCGCGGTCCCCCCACCCCAGCACTCGGCGATGTTGGGGCAGCGCGCCTCCTCGCAGACCGTGGCCAGACCGAGCTGCCGGACACGCGCCTTGATCAACCCGTAGCGCTCGCCCCCGGGCGGGCGCACCCTGAGCCACTCAGGCTTGAGGTGTCGCTGCATGGTCCGATACCAGGTTCCCTTCGCCGATCAGCGTACCATGTACGGATGTTCGAGCAAGCGTACTGCCCGGGCGCGAGCCCCGCGGCGCGATGCAGATCGCCATGGCCGGTTCCGTGAAAGACAGCCGCAAGACCCGCGGATCCTCGGAAAGCGGCCTCGGCCCCGACGGGCCGACGATCAGGATCTCGGTCTCGGGAGATTCGACATACAGCTTGCCACGCGAGAACGGCGCGATGAAGCGCTCTCCATCCCAGAGGGCCCTGGCAGGAACCCCCTCCTCGACGACCCAGCCGTCCCAGCGGCGGTCCGCCAGGAGATCGCCGGCCAGCTGACGCAACCGGGGCTCCGATACCGGGGCCGTGGCGAGGCGCTTGATCGCTTCCCACATCGAGTAGTCGTCCAGCGCGAGGAACCTCCCGAGGTCTTCGGCCAGCGGCTGGGCCAGCCATTCCAGGCCCACACGCTCGAGCTCGCCCGGATCGGTGCGGCGCACGAGTTCCATCAGCCCCTGCAACATGGCGTCGTAGATCCGCGCCGTCTTGTGCTCGTAGACGTTCTTGTACATGTGGAATCGCGCCAGCAGGTACTGCGACATCGCATCCGAGGCCTTCTCCTCGATCGCCAGTCGCCGCCGGCCGTTCCAGGTGGTGATCGTCAGGTGCCGCAGCAGCCAGTCGAGATCGAAGCCCGCGTAGTGTACGCCGGTCATGTAGGCGTCGCGGAGGAGGTAGTCGAGGCGATCCACGTCGAACTGGCTGCTGACCAGGTCGTGCAGGAAGAAACGTTCCGCCGCGAGCTGATCGCCCTTGCGGATCTGCACGATCTCGCGATCGATGCGCGCCCCCGGGAGGTGATCCTGCCAGAGGGCCACGAGTTCCGGGTCCGCGGCGATCAGCCGGTCTGTCACGGCCTCGTGGTCGAAGTCCCAGATTCGCTCGGCCGTGTGCGAGAAGATGCCGTGCCCGAGATCGTGGAGCAGGGCGGCCAGACCGACCGCAGCGCGCTGCGACTCGGTGAGATCCGCGATGAGGCCCTTGTGCTCGAGCTCCGCCAGCGCCCGGCGGCAGAGCTGGTAGGCGCCCAGACTGTGGGAAAGTCGCGAGTGCTCGGCCCCGGGAAAGATGAGCCTGGACAGACCGAGCTGGTGCAGTCTCCGCAGGCGCTGGAAAGCCTGCGTCTGCAGAACGCCGAGGGCCGCCGTGCCGAGGAGGTCCTCGGGGAAATCGATGTACGAATGGATGACGTCGCGCAGGACGAATGGCGGGCGCAGCATGCCGAGGATCTTAGACCGTTTTCAGCGTGAGCGGGTGCCTGGAGCGCGGTCGCCGCGCAACCCCGACCCCTTCCAATGGACCCGGGTCTAACGCCGGTAGGCGATGGCGCGCCTGACCATCTGATCGAGCCGCGTCCGAGCCGGCAAGGCGAGGTTCTCGAACTCGACGGTAAAACCGGCCGGATCTGTCCCGATGAGGCGGGCAAAGACCTTGATGGGGCCGTCTTCGAGGAAGAGCGTCATCGGCAAGAGCTCCCCCGTGTGCATGGGGGGCTGGTGCATGGACAGCGCCCGCAGGCCACCCTCCGAGATGTCGGTGGCGGTGGCGCGAGCGACCAGCGGAGCGCCCGGCTGCGAGTACTCGACCCGGATCCGGCAAGCGGTGCGGGCGAAGCGACGGCGATCTGGGGCTTTCATGGCATCCTCATCCTCACTCCCGAGGGGGGGTGCGCGGAATCACGCCGGCAACCGCCCTCGGCTGATGTGAGGACCTATCGTACCCCAAGCCCGATCGCTTGTCGTCTTAATCTGGGATTAATCCGGAGATAACAAATTTAACTCGAAGGTGATACCCGCACCGGCGGTCCGAGCTGCACGCGATCAGTCGCGAAGCATCTCCTGGATCCGGAACAGGAGGCGCAGCATCTCGATGTAGAGCCAGACCAGCGTGACCATCAAGCTGAAGCCGGCGTACCACTCCATGTACTTGGGCGCCCGCGAGGCCACGCCGTCCTCGATGACGGCGAAGTCCAGCACCAGGTTGAGAGCCGCGATCCCCACGATGACCAGGCTGATGCCGATCCCGATGGGCCCGCCGACCATCATCAAGGAGTAATGCAGGAAGAAGCTCGCGATCCAGCTGACCAGGTAGAAGATCAACACGCCGCCCGTCGCCGCCACGACGCCCCGCTGAAAAGCCGGCGTCGCCCGCAGGACGCCCGAGCGGTACGCGACCAGCATCACGGCCATCGTCGCGAGGGTCGCGCCGACAGCCTCGAGAGCGATGCCCGGATACTGGGCGTTGAAGATGGCCGAGATGCCGCCGAGCACCAGT
Source organism: bacterium (assembly GCA_021790035.1). Lineage (GTDB taxonomy): Bacteria > Cyanobacteriota > Sericytochromatia > S15B-MN24 > VGJW01 > JAJXWQ01. Next base: position 14,899 of record JAJYIO010000003.1, read on the forward strand.
CCCTCGAGGGCCGCGTAGACCGGGGCGAGCACGGGAGACCACTGCCTCTTGAAGGTCGTGGCGATCGCGGCGACCAGGCCGCCAAGGCCGCCGACGACGATGAGGCCCTCGAACTGCGGATTACCCGACAGCGCCTCGTTCCAGGTGATGGCGCCCGTGGCGAACAAGATGACGAAGAGCAAGAGGGTCTTGTTGACCGCTCCCTCGAGGGTCATCGACTCGGCGCCAGCCCACGGAAGACCGCGGAAAGCACGGGCCTGAAGCGCCGGGTTGCCGGTTCTCATGAGGTGTCTCCTTGATGGGGGATCGGAAAAACTGCAAGGATCGAGACGGATCGTCGTCCCATCGAGTTTCTCTTCCTTGGGCCCATTTGGCTAGAGCCAGGCGAACACCGCGGCCGACAATTCTCGCCCTGCGTGCAGTCAAAGCTGCGTCCGGGTGTCCGCTCCCCACCGGGACCCGGCCTCTCGCGCTACAATGCATGGCGTTTCGCCCACAGGGCGGACATCCATGCGTTCAGGCTCGGGGCGAAGGCTCTCGGGCGCGGGCGCCAGCCTGATGAGGAGACCCCGGTATCGATGCTTCCTGAAGCCAAGGCACAACTCGCGGGCCTAGCCGCCCGGGTCGGCGAAGCCAGGAGGCATCTTTGACCCGGATCGAGTTCACAAGCGGCTCGACGCGCTAGAGGCCCAGGCTGCCCAGCCAGATTTCTGGGCGGACGCCGGCAAGGCACAGACCCACATGCAGGAGATCAACCTGCTGCGGAGCCAGCTCGATCGCCTGGCCACCTGGGACCGCCTGGTCGAAGACACCGAGGTTCTCATCGAACTCGGCCTCGAGGAGAACGACTCGAGCGTCGAGGCCGAGGTTGCCGACAACGTGACCCGGCTGACGCGCGGACTCGAAGACTGGGAGCTCGAACAGCTTCTCGGCGGAGAGTACGACAAGCAGCCGGCCATCCTCGAGATCAGTGCGGGAGCCGGCGGGACCGACGCTCAGGACTGGGCCGAGATGCTGCTGCGCATGTACTCGCGCTGGGCCGAGTCGCATGGGTACAAGACGGAACTCGCGGACATGTCGCCGGGCGAAGAAGCCGGGATCAAGTCGGCGACCCTCATCATCACCGGGATGTATGCCTATGGTCGCCTGCTGTCCGAGAAGGGGACCCATCGGCTCGTGCGGATCTCTCCATTCAACGCGGCGGGCAAGCGCCAGACCGCCTTCGCCGGCGTCAAGGTGACGCCCGAGATCCCCGAATCCGCACCGGTCGAGATCAATCCGGTCGACCTCAAGATCGACACGTATCGGTCGGGAGGAGCCGGCGGCCAGAACGTCAACAAGGTCGAGACCGCGGTCCGCATCACGCACCTGCCGAGCGGCATCGTGGTGGCCTGCCAGAACGAGCGCAGCCAGCACCAGAACCGCGAGGTCGCCATGCGCATCCTCAAGGCCAAGCTGTACGAGCGCCAGCAGGAAGCGCATGCCGAGCGGATCGAGGGGATCAAGGGGCCCCACACCGAGGCCGCCTGGGGCAACCAGATCCGCAGCTACGTGATCCATCCCTACAGCCTGATCAAGGATCACCGCACCAGCTTCGAGACCGGCAACCCGCAGGCCGTCCTCGATGGCGACCTCGACGGCTTCATGGAGGCCTATCTCCGCGCCAAGGCCTCCGGCCAGTGGCAGGCGGCCGTGGGAGTGCCCGAATGAACCTCGCCTTCAGAGCAGCATCGTTCAGATGATAGATAGCACCACCGTCAAGGCCCTCCTGGCCCGGATGCAGGGCATTCGCGTGCTGGTTCTCGGAGACCTCATCGCCGACGAGTTCCTCATCGGCGAGGTCGAGCGCATCAGCCGCGAGGCGCCGGTCCTCATCCTGCGCCATCAATCCACGCGCCTGGCGCCCGGCGGAGCTGCCAACGCGGCGGCCAACATCGCGGCATTGCGGGGAAAACCCGAGATGCTCGGCGTGGTGGGCCGCGATCCCACCGGCCGCCAGCTCCTGGTCAACATGGAGGGCCTGCGCATCACCACGCGGTCCGTCGTGATGGAGCCCACGCGACCGACGACGACCAAGACCCGCATCTCGGCCTCCTCCATGCAGACGGTCACGCAGCAGATCGTCCGGGTCGATCGACTGGTCCGCGATCCCATCAGCCCGGAACTCGAAGATCAGGTGATCGCCGCGCTGGCAGCCCGCCTTCCCGCTTCCGAAGCCCTCTTGATCTCGGATTACGGCAATGGCCTGATCACGCCGCGGATCCGCGAGGCCGCCCTGGCGGCGGGCCGCGAGGCCGGCAAGCTGGTCGCGGTGGATGCCCAGGGCGATCTGTCGGAGTTCCACGGGGCGTCGGTGCTGACCCCCAACCAGCCCGAGGCGGAGGCCAACGTCGGATTCGCCATCACGGATCCCGAGTCCCTTCAGGCAGCGGGCTCGGTCATGCTGGAGAAGACCGGCGCCGAGGCCGTCCTCATCACCCGCGGGGCCAGCGGCATCGCGCTGTTCGAACGGGATCGTCCCCTGGTCGAGATCCCGGCGTTCAACCGTTCGGAGGTCTTCGACGTCACGGGCGCGGGTGACACGGTGGTCGGCACGCTGACCCTGGCCCTCGCGGCCGGGGCCACGTACCTCGAAGCCACTCTCATGGCCAACCTGGCAGCCTCGATCGTGGTACGGCGATTCGGCACCGTCACCCCCTCGCCGGCCGACATGGAATCCGCCGTGGACACCATCGAACCTCATCGGGCCGGCGAAGAGCTGGCCGCCGGTCGCGGCATCTCGCCGGAAGGCGCGGAGGCATGAGCGCCCGGCGGTTGCCCATACCTCTGGCCGCCAAGGTCGACGAGCTGGTGGACGACGTCCGCACGCTCATGGGCGACCTGCTGGGCCAGGTGGAGGAGGCGTCGGAGGGTTCCGGCGTGGTTTTGCGGCAGGAGGCGATCAAGCTCGTCCGGGCGTGGCGAGGCGACGGCCTCAAGGTGGTCCTCACCAACGGCTGCTTCGATCTGCTGCACACCGGCCACGTGCGTTACCTCCAGGCGGCACGGGCGCTGGGCGATCGTCTCGTGGTCGGCGTCAACTCCGACGAGAGCGTGCGCAAGCTCAAGGGGGCCGATCGCCCCATCCTGCCCGAAGCCGAGCGCGCCGAGGTCCTGGCCGTCCTGCGTTGCGTGGATGCCGTGGTGGTCTTCGACGAGGCCACGGCCAGCGACCTGATGCTCGAACTGGCCCCCGACATCTACGCCAAGGGCGGCGACTACACGCCCGATTCCCTGCCCGAAACCCCGGCGGCCAGGCGCGTCGGGGCGCGCATCGCGATCCTTCCCTTCGTCGACGGGCGCTCGACCACCTCTCTCATCGCCGCCATCGAGAAGTCGTTCCTCGCCCGACAAAAAGAAGCCCTGGCCGACCGGCCGGGCCAGGAAGCCGTCCCCTTGAAGAACAATCCATGAGGACCTTACCGTGATCGATTCCGAAGGCCGCCTGTTCGGCCGATTCAACCTCCTCGACCTGCTGACCGTGCTCGTGCTGGCCGGCGCCGTGCTCGGATTTGGCCTGGCCAAGGCTGGCCGGGCGGGCATCCACGCCAAGATCCGGGGTCAGGCCATCGCAGAGGTGGACTGCTACTTCCGCGGCCCCGTCGAGAATCCGGCCCTGATCAAGCCGGGCGAGAAGACGTTCATCACGTTGCGGAACGTACCCTACAACTCGGTGCGCATCGTCGCGGTCAAGGAGACGCCCCAGCTGATCGCGGTTGCGCAGCCGAACGGGACGGTGAAGGGCCTGCCCGATCCTGGCGACCCGCTGGGCAAGGACATCCTCGTCACCATCCGCGACAAGGCCCAGATGACCGACGACGGCGTCGTCTTCGGCGACAGCAAGATCAAGGTGGGCACCCCGATCGACATCGAGGGCTACCGCTACCGCCTGCACGGTTCGATCGTCGACGTGCGGATCTCGCCCATCAAGGCCAAGTAACGCGGCCATGCTGAGCGGCGTTTCGCTATCTACGCTCGAGGGGGCCTGGCGCGCCACGCTGGCCAACTCGGCGCTGGGCCGCGCCTGGGTGGGGCTGCGAGATGCGACGGCCAGCCGCCTGGGCAGTTACCTGCCCACGAGCTGGGCCGCCCGGGTGGCGCCGCTCGCCTCCGCGGTGGCGCTGGTGGCCCTGCTCTTCCTGTCGCCGGTCGTGAGCACGGGCAAGAATGCCTTGCTCGTGCTGATCGCCGCAGCGTTCATGGTCCTGCATTCCATCAGCCACCCGCCGAACGCGGACGGCGCCACCTCGCTCGATCTTCCGTACCTGGCCCTCTGGGCGATCCTCCTGGTGGCCGCCGCGGCCTCGCCGTTTCCGCTGGCCTCGGTCAAGGGACTGGCCAAGCTCGTGATCTACGCCATGGCGTACGTGACCTTCCGCGACACGTTCCGCAGGGGCGGACTGCGCGCCTACCTGGCGATCGGGGCGTTTCTCGCGGCGGCCCTGCTGCAGTCGCTCTACGGCATCTACCAGTACAAGATCCACGTGGCGCCGCTGGCGACCTGGGAAGACGCCAGATCGGCGGTGTACGTGACGCGCGTTTATGGTTCCCTGCTGAACCCCAACCTTCTCGGCGGATACCTGCTCGGCAGCATCCCGCTGGCCGTCGCTGCGGCCATGACGTGGCGCCGGGCAGCTCGCCTGATGGCGGTAGCGCTGGCAATCCTGGGCCCGGTAGCCCTGTACTTCACCTTTTCGACGGGGGCCTACGTGGCGCTGGCTGCCGAGATCGCCGTCCTGGGGCTGTTTGCGTTCTCCACCACGCGCCGCGATGCTCGTACGTGGCTCGTATCGGCCCTGGTCCTCGCCGGCGTCGCCATCGTCGTGGTGCTGGCTTACCAGCACGTCGGCGCGTTCCATGAGCGAGTGGCGCGGCTCTTCACCGAGCGCGGGGACTCGAGCAACAACTTCCGGATGAACGTCTGGGCGGGCGTCCTCCCGATGATCCGCGATTCGTGGTGGCTGGGGGTCGGCATCGGCAACGACGCCTTCCGCCACGCGTACGCCCTCTACATGATCAGCGGGTACGAAGCCCTATCGGCTTACAACATCTTTCTCGAGTGGGCGGCCGAGGCGGGGGTGTTCGCGACGGCGGCCTTCCTCTGGCTGGTCATCGCGGCGCTGGCGCGCAGCATCCAGGCCTTCCGGGCCGGGGTCTCGCGGCCCTGGGCGGCCGCCGCCTGCGCCACCCTCGTCGGCCTCATGGTGCACGGCATGGTCGACACGGTCTTCTTCAGGCCTGCGATTCAGCTCGTGTTCTGGCTGACGCTGGCGCTGATCGCCGGTCTCTACCACCTTCCGTCGGCCATCACGACCCCGGCCCACCTGCCCGTGGAGGAGACCCCGTGACGCCTTCTCCGGCAGCGCCCGCTCGCATCCTGTTCGTGCACCTTGGCGGCATAGGCGACGTCGTGCTCGCTTTTCCGGCGATCAAGTCCCTGCGAGAGACCTTCCCAGCGGCCAGCATCACGATGCTGGTCGAGTCCCGGGCCCGGGGCATAGGCACCTTCAACCCGGCCATCGACGAGGTCCTCGTCTTCGATGCCAAGGGGAACCCCACCCTGGGCGACTTCCTCGGTCTGGTCGGGCAGCTCCGAGGGCGCGCCTTCGACCTGGCGATCGCCTCGGGGCGGAGCGCAGCCATGGCAGGCCTGCTCTGGCTCACGGGCGCCCGCCGCCGCATCGGGTACGACGCCAGTCCGCTCGCCTGGACGCTGACCACGGCCGTACCCTTGTCGCCGCGCCAGTATGCGGGTGACATGTATTACGACCTGGTGGCTCCCCTGGTGGCGATTCCGCCGCGCCTGCCCCAGCTCGCGGTCTGCCCGGAAGACCGCAGCTGGGCCTCGGGGTTCCTCTCCGCAAGCGGCCTGGCTGAAGGCGAGCCGTTCGCCGTGCTGCACCCCGGCGCCTCGCGCATCGCTGAAGTCCGGGGGATTCGCAAGACGTGGGACCCGCTTCGCTGGACAGCCCTTGCGTCGGCCTTGCGAGCCGAAGGACTCCCGGTCGTGATCGCCGGCGGACCGGATGACGATGCGATCGTCAGGCAGATCCTCGCCCGCGCCGAGCAGGACACCGACTCACCCGGCAAGCTCGTCGTCGCATACGGCAAGACGCAGCAGCTCGGTCAGCTCGCCGCCCTGATCGAGCTGGGATCGGTGCTGATCGCCGTCGACTCGGCTCCGATGCACATCGGGATCGCCGTCGGCACGCCGACCGTCGGGATCTTCGGGCCGACCGATCCCGACAAGCTCTTGCCCGCCGGGACGGTCCATCAAGCCGTTCACGTCGCGGGACTCGCTTGCCGACCGTGCCTCTGGGATCGCCGCAAGACCACGTGCGACGAGCTCACTTGCATCAAGACGCTGACCGTCGATACCGTCCTGACAGCCGTGTGGCGAGCCTTGCCCTCGGCGCAGCGAGCCAAGGTCGATTCCCGGGCGGAGTAAGAGGATTTGCAAGTGGCCGATTCCCAAGAGAGCCAGAGGCTGGCTGCAGCGAGCCGCCAGCTCGTGCTGGGGGCCGCGGAGGCAGACCGGGTTTTCGGTCCTCGCCACCCTGAGGGCGGCGAGGAGGTGGAGGAATGGTCGCACTCGGCCGAGTGGGAGCTTTCCGAGGCGTTCGAGGTGGTATGGCAGGACACGGCCGAGGACGACCTGCAGATTCTCGACCAGCTGGTGGCAGAGTGGGGCGAGGCCCCTGACGAGGAGGCCCTGTTGACGATCGCGCTCACCTGGGGGGCGCTGGTCGGCGACCGGATCCTGTCGGCTGTCGGAGGAGAATGGATCTACCGCCAGGATCCCTTGCACCACTCCGTGCGCTTTCCCCGCCAGAAGATCGATTTCTTCCCCATGCACGCGATACTGGCGCGGTTCCTGGTCGGACCGGAGGCGGGGCTCGAGGCGGGATACCACCAGGTCGTCGAGTTCTTAACGAGTAATTAAACAAGTTTTTCCCGATCCCCCCCGATATTCAATCCGGTGGGCAGCGCATGGGATGCGGCAGCCCGTGGTGGATTCAGTCTCGGGAGAATCGGTGGTGCGCAAGATCTTGAGCT